>CAMWVJ010000298.1 GCA_947177645.1 uncultured Desulfovibrio sp. | reverse complement strand
CCCATGTTCCGGGCAGCCGCGCACGCCACGCGCCCCCGGAAGCCCGGAAAGGAGCACCATATGCCACCCGACCAAAGCCCCAACTCCGCAACGCCCACACCCGAAACCGCCAAGAAGAGCCCGAAGGGCGGCACCTGGAACATCCCGGCCACGGAGCTGGAAGAGGTCCCGACCAGGACGAGCCCCTGGCAGTGGGCGGTCATCATCGTCGCCGCTGTCATCCTCATCGCCATCGGCCTGACCTTCCGCGGTGCCGAGGAGCGCGAAAACAAGGCCGCCCTGCAGAATCTCGGCGCGCCGTTCACGGCCATCGTGCAGGAGCAGGCCGCGGCGCTCGGGCTCACGGCCCCGAAGATGGACCTGCAGATCGCCACCAAGACGGCCGATGTCAACCTCGACTTTCCCGGCGCCATCGGCGCGGACAAGGCCAGGGACTTCGCCGTGGCCGTGTGCGCGGGCCTTGCCCGGACCTATGTGAACAAGGGCTATATGCCGCGCGACCTTGCCGTGCAGGTGATGACCACCCTTGCGGACGGCGCCCGCGCTGTCTATGGCAAGGCCGTCTTCAACGGCAATCTCGACCAGCTTCTCTGGGAGCCGGCGCAATAGCCACGCCCAACGCTTCCTGAATCCCGGCGCTCTTTCGCGCCGCTTCGCCCGCTTCGCGTGGGCCGTCCATGGGCAGCCCCCCTGTGACGGCCCGCGCGTTTGCCGCCGTCTGTCCCCCCCCGAGTCCAGGCGCCCCTTTACGCGGCCGGAAAAACACGCTATTTCACGGCATGCGAATCCGCCTCTCCTGGAAGAAATTCCTGCTCTGGTCATTCGGCCTCGTGGTCTTCTGCGGCCTGCTCGGCGCCGGCGCCGTGGCCGCGCTCTTCTACTGGGCCTCGCGTGACCTGCCCAGCGTGACCCGCATCGAAGACTACGATCCCCCCCAGGCCACCACGGTGCTCGCGCGCAACGGCGAGACCCTGGGCACGCTCTGCAACGAAAAGCGCTATGTCATCAGCCTCCGCGAGATGTCGCCCTTCCTCCCCAAGGCTTTTCTCGCCGCCGAGGACGATTCCTTCTACCAGCACATGGGCGTGGACCCGGTGGCCATCCTGCGCGCGGCCATCAACAATTTCCGCAAGGGGCACATGGGCGAGGGCGGCAGCACCATCACGCAGCAGCTCATCAAGCAGCTTTTGCTCACCTCCGAGCGCAGCTACACGCGCAAGATGAAGGAGGCCATCCTTGCTTACCGCATCGAAAAAGACCTCTCCAAGGAAGAGATCCTCACCATCTACCTGAACCAGATCTATCTCGGGGAGCACGCCTACGGCGTGGAGGCCGCGGCGCGCACCTATTTTGGCAAGCACGCGTCGGACATCACGCTCGCCGAGAGCGCGGTCATCGCGGGGCTGCCCAAGGCGCCCTCCCGCTACAATCCCTTCCGCTCCCCCAAGGCCGCCAAGGCCCGGCAGATGTATGTCCTCGGGCGCCTGCGCGACCTCGGCTGGATCGACCAGCAGCAATACGCCCAGGCCGCGGCCGAGCCGCTCGTCTACTGGAGCATGCCCGACGGCATGGGCGGCCCGGCCCTCTGGTATCTGGAGGAGGCGCGGCGCCTGCTCATCGAGTTTTTCACCGAGAGCAACCTCAAGGCCCTTGGTGTGGAGACGACCAAGTCCGGCGAGGAGTATGTCTACGAGGCCGGGCTCACCGTGCGCACGGCCATGGTGCCCGCCCAGCAGGAGGCGGCCGGCAACGCGCTCAGGCGTGGCCTTGAGGAGCTGGACAAGCGCCAGGGCTGGCGCGGCGCCATCCAGATGGAGCCGGACAAGGTGCAGTCCTTCGGCAAGGATTCGTCCTTCTCCCCACAGGATCTCGCCGGCGGCGCCTGGGTGCGCGCGCTGGTGACGGCGGTGGAGCCGGGCAGGGCTATGGTGGCGCTCGGCAAGGGCTACAGCGGCGTCATCCCGGTGGCGAACATGTCCTGGGCGCGCAAGCCCAACCCCAAGGTGGCCGCGGCCAACGCGCCGTCCATCAAGGATGCGCGCCAGGTGCTTGCGCCGGGCGACCTCATCTGGGTCTCGGCGGCGCCCATGCCCGCGCCGGAGGGGGCAGCCGCCCCGGCGGCGAAGGGCAAGCAGCCGGCCAAGAGCGCCGGCAAAAACCAGGTGCCCTATGACCCGGCGCGGGTCAGCAAGACAAGCCCCATCGTCCTGCGCCTTCAGCAGGAACCCCTCGTGCAGGGGGCGCTCGCCTCGCTGGAGCCGGAAAGCGGCGACGTGGTGGCGCTCATTGGCGGCTACAGCTTCGGGGACAGCCATTTCAACCGCGCCACCCAAGCACGCCGCCAGCCGGGCTCGAGCTTCAAGCCCGTGGTCTATTCCACGGCGCTCGATTTCGGCTTCACGCCGTCCTCCATCGTGCTGGACGCACCCTTCGTGTATGTGAACCCCTACACCAACGAGGTCTGGCGCCCCTCCAACTACGAGCACAACTACAAGGGCGAGCTGCCGCTCTGGCAGGCGCTGGCCCTTTCGCGCAATACCTGCACCGTGCGCGTGGCCCAGCAGGTGGGCATCGCCAACGTCATCCAGCGGGCCAAGGCCATGGGCCTCGAGCCGCATTTCCCGCAGGAGCTTTCGGTGAGCCTGGGCGCCGTGGCCGTCTCGCCGCTCAACCTGACGCAGGCCTATGCGGCCTTCGCCAACCAGGGCCAGGGCGTGCGCCCGCGCATCATCACCTCCATCACCGACGCCAAGGGGCGCGAGCTCTACCGGCAGGACCCGGAGCACTGGCAGGCCCTTTCCCCGCAAAACGCCTACATGATGG
>CAMWVJ010000297.1 GCA_947177645.1 uncultured Desulfovibrio sp. | reverse complement strand
GCGCACGCGCTCGCATGCCTTGAGCAGGGAGCCGCCCGTGGTCACCACGTCCTCGAGCATGGCCACGGCGTCGCCGGGCGCGAAATTGCCGAGCCCCTCCACGAACTGCCCCGTGCCGTGGCCCTTGGCCTCCTTGCGGACGATGAGCCCGTGCAGCGGGCGCCCGCGCTCCCAAGAGATGACCGTGGTGGCCGTGACCAAGGGGTCCGCGCCGAGGGTCATGCCGCCCACGCCGCGGATGGCGAGGTCGGCAAGAAGGTCGTTGAAGAGCGAACCGATGAGCCACGAGCCCTCGGCCGACAGCGCGGTGACGCGGCAATCGAAGTAATAGTCGCTCCTGCGGCCCGAGGCGAGGACGAAATCCCCCTCGCGGTAGGATTTTTCCTTGAGGATGCGGGCGAGGCGGCGCTTTTGCTCCTGCTGCATGGGGCCTCCGCTAGTTTTCCGCGTCCGGACCGAAGACGCGGGCGAAAATGGCGTCTTCGTGGCGCAGGTAATAGGCTGGGTCGAAAAGGCCGTCGACCTCCGCGCCGAGGCGCCCGGCGATGGCCGCGTCCGCCTTCACCAGTTCCGGGAAGGGGCGGCGGCTCTGCCAGCTTTCCATGGCGAGGCGCTGCACGGCCTCATAGGCCTCCTGCCGGGGCATGCCCGTGGCGATGAGCGCGGTGAGCACCCGCTGCGAGAAATAGAGCCCGAAGGAGCGCTCCATGTTCTCCAGCATGCGCTCCGGGTGCGTCACGAGGCCCGAAAGCACCCGGTTGAGCCGCGCCAGCGCATAGTCGGCCATGATGGTGGAATCGGGCATGATGACGCGCTCCACCGAGGAGTGGCTGATGTCGCGCTCGTGCCACAGGGCCTGGTCCTCCAGGGCGGCGAGGGCGTTGCCGCGCAACAGGCGCGAAAGGCCGCAGAGGTTTTCGGCCGAAATGGGGTTCTTTTTGTGCGGCATGGCCGAGGAGCCTTTCTGCCCCTTGCCGAAGCCCTCTTCCGCCTCCAGCACCTCGGTGCGCTGGAGGTGCCTGAGCTCCACGGCAAGGCGCTCGATGCCGCCGCCCAGGATGGCGAGCGCGCAGAAAAACTGCGAATAGCGGTCGCGCTGGACGATCTGGGTGGAGTGCGGGTCCACGCGCAGGCCCAGGCGCTTGGGGGCCAGTTTTTCCACCTCGGGCGTGACAAAGGCGTAGGTGCCCACGGCGCCGGAGAGCTTGCCCACGCGGACATTTTCCAGCGCCTCGCGCACGCGGCGGCGATGGCGGGAAAATTCGGCGTAAAAGCCGGCCATCTTGAGCCCGAAGCTCGTGGGCTCGGCGTGGATGCCGTGGGTGCGGCCCATGCAGAGCACGCCCTTGTGCCGCCCGGCGAGGTCCTTCAGCGTGGCGAGCAGGGCGTCGATGTCCTCAAGGATGAGCGCGCCGGCCTGCTGGAGGAGCAGGGCATTGGCCGTGTCCACGATGTCGGACGAGGTGCAGCCAAGGTGGATGAAGCGCGCCTCGGGGCCGACTTTTTCTTCCAGCGAGGTCAAAAAGGCAATGACATCGTGGCGCGTCACTTCCTCGATGGCGAGGATGCGGTCAACGTCGATGTCCGCCTTTTCGCGGATGACGGCCACGGCCTCGGCCGGCACGCGCCCGAGCTCGGCCCAGGCCTCGCACACGGCGAGTTCCACGGCGAGCCCTGCCCGGTAGCGGTTTTCCAGAGTCCAGATGCGGCCCATTTCCGGCCGGGTATAGCGTTCGATCATGCCTTCCTCGCGGGGCGGGTCACGCCTTCTTGGCGCCGTTGGCCGCGGCCTTGGCCTTGGCGGGCTTGGCGGCCTTTTCGGCCTTGGGCGCGGGGGCTTCGGCCTTGGCGGGCTTGGCTTCCGTCGTGGCGAGGGCCTTCTCGCCCTGCTTGGCGGGCGTGGTGGGCGTGCTCGGGGCCGGCACCGCCGCGCCACCGCCGCCGTCCTCGGTGATGCCCTTGCGGTAGCCGTAATCGCTCACATACCAGCCGTCGCCCTTGAGCACGAAGGATGTGCGCGAGATGATGCGCGGCGAGGGCGTGCCGCACTGCGGGCAGGGCTCCTCTTTGTGCGATTCTGAAGCCTTGGCCCATTCCTCAAAGATGTTGCCGCACTTGGGGCATTGATATTCGTAAATCGGCATGGCGAAGAACTGCGGCCCGGCAGCACGCCGAAGCCGTCTCCCTTGAGGTTATGCCGCCGGCCACGCTCGCGGCCCGCGGCCTGAAAAACGCACAGAACGCCGGGCACGCAAAAGCGCGCGCCGGCCGTCCTTCTCGACCACTGACGCTAAACCGCCGCCATCAACGGCGGAAAACCCGTGCCGCGCCTGCCCCGGGCTCACCCGAAACCGGCGCGGACGCACTCAGGCCTTGAGGCCGCTGCGCGCTTCGCGGAAACGGAGCTTCATGCGCTCGGCGCGGCGTTTGCGGCGGCGGTCCAGCTCTTTCTTGCGCTCGATCTTCTTGTGGGCCATGGGTCTTTTCTCCTCCAGAAATGATCTTCTGTGCCTCGCGCAGTGCGTTCGCAGCAGAAGTACTTATGAATAGGACATCCCCGCGGGAAAGTCCAGCCCGCGGGGCCGCATATCAGCGTGTTCCCGCATCGAAAAAGCCGCTCACCTTCTCGCCCGTGACCACGGTGAACGGCGCGAAGCCGTGCGCCGTCAGGATTTCCCCAAGGGCGGCCTCAAGCCGCGCCGGGAGGCGGCCGCACTGGAAAAGCGGCGCAGGCGTGAGGCGCAGGCGAAAGTCCCCGAAACCGCCGTCCTGTCCATGGGCCTCCCTGTCGGCCTCGTCCAGCGCGGCCAGCTCGGCCTCGGCA
>CAMWVJ010000296.1 GCA_947177645.1 uncultured Desulfovibrio sp. | reverse complement strand
GAGCAGCGGCCGCAGCAAATGCCGCTCCTCATCCTTCGCCGCCATGCCGGCCAGCCCGGGCCAGCCGGCCCCGCGCGTGAGCCGGAGCAGCACGTCCTCGGCAAGGTCGCCCGCGTGGTGGCCGAGCACGATCCAGTCCGCGCCAGCGGCCGCGCGCTCTTCTTCCAGCAGCGTGTAGCGCACCCGGCGCCCGGCCTCTTCCAGCCCGCAGGCCCATGCCCCGGCGGCTGCCGCCACATCGCGCCGGCACACCCTGCACGGGATGCCGAGCCAGCGGCAGAGCGCCGTCACGTGCCCGGCGTCCTCCCCACTTTCGGGGCGCAGGCCATGATCCACGCTCAGGGCCGAGAGGCGCAGATCGAGGCGCGGCGCCACTACATGCAGGATGACGGCAAGGGCCGTGGAGTCCGCGCCTCCCGAAAGGGCGAGCAGAAGTCGGGCACCGGGTCTCAGGCCGAGCTTGCGGCGGCAGAAGCGCTCCACACTGAGGCAGAGGCGCGCGAGCGTCGGTGACAGTTGCCCGAGCGTGGGCGTTGCGGCGGGGAAGGGTGGCCCGGCGTCGGGTCGCACGCCTCAGGCTCCGCGGCCGCGCCGACCGTGGGGGGCGTCGAGGCCGAAGACGCGGCGCACGAGGTTGACGCGGGCCGGCGCGCCCTCGCGGGCCATGCCGTCTTCCTTGAGGAACATGATGGGGTCATGGTTGAGCTTGTGCGCGATGGCGTGAGCCATGGCCGTGATGGCCGCGCGCTGGCTCTCGTCCAGCGGGCCGAGGCGCTTGAGGGTGCGCGCCAGCTCCTCCTCGGCGGCGCGCTCCCCGCGCCGGACGAGCTCCACGATGGTGGGCTGGCTTTCCAGGCTTTCCAGCCAGCGGGAAAAGAGCGCCACCTCCTCGTCGAGGATGGCCCCGGCCTTGGCGGCCTCCTCGCGCCTGCCGGCGAGGTTTTCCTCCACCACTTCGCGCAAATCGTCGATGTCGTAGAGATAGACATTATCAAGCCCGTTGACATCCGGGTCGATGTCGCGCGGCACGGCGATGTCGATGAAGAACATGGGCCGGTTCTTGCGCGTCTTGAGCACGGCGCGCAGGTCGCGCGCGCGGATGACGGGCTCGGGCGAGCCCGTGGAGGTGATGATGATGTCCGCCTCGGCGATGCGGGCGGGGAGTTCGTCAAAGCCGGCCGCCCGGCCGCGGAAGCGCTTGGCCAGCTCCACGGCGCGCTCGCGCGTGCGGTTGACCACCACGATCTCGTCGATGCCCGCCTGGAGCAGGTGCATGGCCGCCAGCTCCGCCATTTCGCCGGCACCCACCAGAAGCGCCCGGTGCTTCGGCATGTCGCCGAAAATGCGCCGCGCCAGCTCCACGGCGGCATAGCTGATGGAAACGGCATTGGCGGCCACCGCTGTTTCGGTGCGCACGCGCTTGGCGACGGAAAAGGCCTTGTGCAGCAGGCGGTTGAGGATGACGCCGGTGGCCCGGCTCTCCACGGATTTGCGGTAGGCCTGCTTGAGCTGCCCCAGGATCTGCGGCTCGCCGAGCACCATGGAGTCCAGGCTCGAGGCCACGGCGAAGAGATGGCGCACGGCCTCGGCGCCGTGGTATTCGTAGAGGTAGGGCGCAAGCTCCTCCGGCTCGGCCTGGCGCGCCCCCGCCCAGGAGCGCAAAAGATGCTCGCGCACGGCGCCCCCGTCCGCGCCTACCCCCAAAAGCTCCACGCGGTTGCAGGTGGAGAGGATGAGCGCCTCGGCCACCGGGTCTGCGCAGGGCACGGCCCATGTCTCGGGGGTGCAGTGTTCGGCAAGAGCGAAGCGCTCGCGCACATCCACGCCGGCGGTGCGGTGGTTCAGGCCCACAAGAACGATGTCGTGACGCATACGCCCGGCCTACCCGCGCACAAAGGCGTGATGCGTTTCCATGAAAACATTGACCACGACGAGCGAAAAGAGCGAGAGCAGAAAGATGAAAACGGCGAGCCTGGCGGGCTTGCGGCCCTTCCAGCCGTTGGCGAGCCGGTTGTGGAAGAGCACGCCGAGCAGGAGCCAGACGAGCAGGCTCACCACTTCTTTGGGGTCGCCGGAAAGGGTGCTGCCGAAAACCGGGCGCGCCCAGAAGAGCCCGGCCACGATGCCGAGCGTGTAAAGCGGAAAGGCCGTGAGCGCGCAGACGGCGTTGATTTTATCGAGGATGGCCAGCGCCGGCATATCCTGCCAGATGCCCTGCATGCGCTGCTTGCTCTTGATGCGCCGCTCGAGGAAGAGGAAGAGCGCGCCCGCGGCGAAAGCCAGGGCCAGGAGCCCGAGGCTCAAAAAGAGCGCCCCGATATGGAAGGCGAAAAAAGGCCCCTTGAGCGACGCGGGCAGGGGAACGGCCTGCCCGAGCCACGGCGTGGACATGAGAAAGAGGATGAGGCCAAGGAGCGCGGCGAAGATGAGCGGCGCCTCCTGCCGGAAGCGCGCCCACAGCCCGAGCCCGCAGAGCAGCACGAACCAGGCGAGCATCTGGAGATACGCGCCGAGCGTGAGGCCACCGTGGTGCGCGCCGTGCGCGCCGAGCGCGAGCAGGAGCGTCTGGCAGGCGAAGGCCGCGGCGGCGAGGATGCAGGCGCCCTTGCGCCACGAAGGGAGCCTCGCGAGCATGCCGACGAGGCCCGTTGCGCCGGCCAGCGCATAGACCGCCAGGGTGATGGCGGTGGAGGTCTCGGGTGCCAGAAAATCAGCAAAACTCATGCGGTTCTCCGTCAGTGCCGCCGGGGGCCTTGGCCGCTGGGACATCGGCCGGCCCGTCCAGAAGCGGTGTATTATAAACAAAACAGCGCACAACCCACAGAAAAAGATCGTGGTGTGG
>CAMWVJ010000295.1 GCA_947177645.1 uncultured Desulfovibrio sp. | reverse complement strand
AGCTCGCGCCGGAAACGCCGGTGGAGATCATCCCCGGCATCACGTCCTTTCAGGCCGCGGCCGCCCGTACAGAGATTATCCTCTGCGAAGGGGAGCAAAGCCTGCGCATCCTGCCCGGCATCCGCTGCGGGAAAGACCTTGCCGCTGAACTTGCAGGAGCCGACATGGCGGTCATCCTCAAGGCCTACCGTAACTTCCCGGCAATCGCCCGGGCGCTCGCCGCCACAGGCCGCGCGGAAGACGCGCTCCTGGCGAGCCATGTGGAACGCCCGGAGGAGGCCCTGCGCCATGGCGTGAGCGAAGAAGACGCCCAGCCACCTTATATGTCGCTTATTTTGAGCGGCCCTTCGCGCGAGGCGGCGCCCGCTGTTGACAGCAAGGGCGGAGAAAGCTAGGTTCTCAAAAGCCTTCATTGACAATTACCACTTTTAACGGGGGAGCAGCGGCTCATAAGCGAGCCGGCGCTTCCTCTTTTTTATTCACCATCACCAGAGGGGGAGCCATGGAAACTTCTACAAACACTTTGCAGCAGGTGGCGCTGAACGAATTAAACGAAATTTTTGTGACGGGCATGGAAAAGTTCAAAAGTGCTTGTGATAAGCATGCGCCGTTTTGCGTGAGTTCTGCCGGCTATATCAAATATATTCCCGAGCAGTGTTTTGTGACCTACTTTTCATGGGCGCTGATTGACGCGGGTTTCTCTGTTTTCAACGAGCAGACGGTCGGCTGCCCGGCACAATCCCAAAAAACGCAGCGTTTTGATCTGGTAGCCCGGAGATTCGGCGAAAAAGAGAAAATGATCCAGCTCAAGGTGGAGGCAAAGGGAAATCTGGATGGAAGATATGAAGAAATCCTTTGGGATATTGCGCGAATGGAAAAGTATACCTTGGCCTTCCCGAACCTGGAAGAAAAGGGGCTGCATTTAAATGCGCGCGATAGCGATTTTTCCTCACATTTCAACGCCATTATCACGCAGAACTGGGGGCTCGCTGCATTGTCCAACTGGTGGACGAGCGACGCTCCCGGGGCACCGAAAGGTCGGGGGAGCAAATGGGGACTTTTGAAGGAAAAACTTCTTGAGGCGAAAAAGCGTGGCAAGTTCACCGTGC
Organism: uncultured Desulfovibrio sp.; assembly: GCA_947177645.1. GTDB lineage: Bacteria > Desulfobacterota > Desulfovibrionia > Desulfovibrionales > Desulfovibrionaceae > Desulfovibrio. The sequence continues at coordinate 1,735 of CAMWVJ010000295.1, read as the reverse complement.
TGAAATCCAAAAATGGCTATAGCATCGATGTCCTCTACGCCTTTTTTGAGGACGGCCCGAAGGACCAGAGCCACGCATAAGCCGGGATGAGTTGCCCGGCTTCAACCCAACAGAAGAATGGAGGATGTGATGGCGGAATTCCGTTTCGAGAACAACCAGCTGAAGAGCCGCACAGGAAGCACTCTCGGCCGCATCGACCGCAGTGAGGTGCGCGACCGTTCAGGCGCCCTGCTCGTAAAGATTATCAATCAGGACATCCGGGACAGGACGGGCGCGCTGCTGGCGCGCGTCAGGGGCGATGTGGTCGAGGACAGCCATTCCCGCAAGATTGGCAGCATCGTTGGAATCAGAAAGGAAATCGACGGCGCGAATCTGCTTGACCCCATCTATGCGGCCGCGCTCTGGATCTGCTTCATCAGGCGCGGGCTGTAGACCGCGATATGCTCCGGGCCAAGCGTCGTCCTAGGCCTAGCAGATGCGCGGCAGTTGCGCGCCCTCGAGCATGGAGAGCAGGCGCGAGCCGCCGATGCGCGTGCGCAGGGAGACCTGGCCGGCCGGGCCTTCCGTGACCGTGCCGATGCGCGCTGCCTCACGCCCGTAGGGCGAGGCGCGCATGGCAGCCAGCGCCGCGTCGGCCTTGTCCGCGGGCAGGATGCAGATGAGCTTGCCCTCGTTGGCGAGGTAGAGCGGGTCAAGCCCGAGGAAGGAGCAGCCGTCGCGCACGGCCTCGTGGACGGGGAGACTGGCCTCGTCGATCTGGATGCCCACGCCGGACTGTTCGGCAATCTCGTTGAGCGTGGTGGCGAGGCCGCCGCGCGTGGGGTCGCGCAGGGTGTGCACCTCGCCGCAGGCCGTGATGATGGCCTCAACCATGGCGGCGAGCGGCGCGGAGTCCGAGCGCACATCCGTCAGGAAGGAAAGATCTTCGCGGCTTGCCATGATGGTGAGGCCGTGGTCCCCGAGGCTCCCGCTCACGAGTACGGCATCGCCCGGGCGCGCGGCGTGGCCCGAGGGCACGGGATGGGCGTAGATCTCGCCCACGCCGGAAGTATTGATGAAGATCTTGTCACAGGCGCCGCGCGGCACCACCTTGGTGTCGCCCGTGACGATGGCGACGCCGGCGCTCCTCGCGGCCTCGCCCATGTCTTTCGCCACGCGCTCCAGCGTTTCGAGGGGCAGCCCCTCCTCAAGGATGAAGGCGCAGGTGAGCCAGCGCGGCCGCGCGCCGAGCATGGCCACGTCGTTCACCGTACCGTGCACCGCCAAGGTGCCGATGCTGCCGCCCGGGAAAAAGAGCGGCGTGACCGTGTAGGAATCCGTGCTCATGGCGAGCGGCCCCCGCACCGGGGCAAGCTCGGCGGCGTCGTCCAGCCGCTCGAGCAGCGGGTTGGCGAAATGGCGCAAGAAGCACTGGCTCACCAGCCGCTGTGAGGCGCGGCCGCCGCTGCCCGCATCCAGAAGAAGACAGTCGTCCATGTGAAGTCCTTGTCGGCCGTGCCGTGTGGTCAATGTGCGGCGTACTTGAAATAGGCCGCGCAGCTCCCCTCGGTGGAGACCATGCAAGGTCCCACGGGCGAGGCCGGCGTGCAGGCCTTGCCGAAGAGCGGGCACTCGGGCGGCGTGATGCGGCCGCGAAGCACGGCCCCGCAACGGCAGCCCGGGAGCGGCGGCGTTTCGGCAAGCGCGATGCCGAAGCGCGCCGTGGCGTCGAAATCGGCCAATTCCGGCCTCAAGC
>CAMWVJ010000294.1 GCA_947177645.1 uncultured Desulfovibrio sp. | reverse complement strand
AATCCCACCCCCTGATATGTAGCGTGGGGCGGGTGTTGTTTATAATTTACATAAAACCGGCCGGCCTGCCGCAACCGCTTTCCCCCCCGCGGCGCAGGAGGAGACGGCCGGGGCGCCGCGGCACTGGAACTTTTTTGAAAAATCTGTTAGTAGTGGGAAATACTCAAAAACAACGGATACCGCGTCATGATTCGCTGGCAAGATGTATTCAGCAAGGACGGCCACCCCTGGCGTGACGCCTTCACCCTCGCCGACGCCCTCGCCCTGCGCGATCTTGCCTCGCTCAAGCGCTTTCTCGACGCCGTCCACATCCGTTACTGCCTCGTGCGACCCTATCAGGAACTGAAAGACTATCCCCTCGTAGAGGGGCGCGAGCTTTTGCCCTCCTTCGACAACGACATGTTTGAATACAAGGACCTCCCCGGCTTCGCCATGGTGGCCTTTGCGCGCGAGCTCGACTACTTTTCCGAGATCTTCCAGTTCGACAAGCTCCATCCCGTGCTTTTGGGCGAGGGCGGCGCCTCCTGCCCGCTGGAGCATCAGGTCATGGAGCAGAACCTCCAGACGCTCGCCGCGCGTCTGCCCCGCGCCCTGCAGGACACCTTCCGGCAGGAGTTCCGCTCGGTGGACACGGGCCTTGTGGAGTCCTATCCCTCGCTGCTCCCCTACCTGCTCCAGATGGACAGGGCCCAGGTCTTCGCATGGGATGCGGACAGGCTCTTCCATCTCGCCGGGGTGTTCGCGTCCTTCCCGTCGGACATCGACAGCGAACTCAAGCGCTTCGGCATCCGCATCGGCAAGTTCGTCTACGGCGACAGCCAGATGTACGAGCGCAACCGCATGTTCGTGTACCAGTACCTCATGGAGCTTTACGGCTTTCCCATCGTGTCGGAGCGGCGCACCTCGAGCGCGCTCTTCGCCCGCAAGCTGCACAAGATGGGCGAGCACTTCATTTTGCGCGTGCTCGGCCAGAGCGACCGCACCCTCACCACCTACACCTCGGACGGCGAGAACCGGCGCTATCCGCTGGTGGAAAAGATCGCCCTCGTGCGCGTGGACGAAGACCAGGAGGAGGCGCTGGAGGCCATCGGGCGCGACGGCTTTTTCCTTGACCCGGGCCGACGCGTGGTCATCCTGCGCGTCACCTACCGCCAGCACCGTTTCGACGCGAGCAACGTGCGCCAGGACAGGGCACTCTCCGTGGCGGCGCAGGAGGTGCTGCACCCGCTCACCGGCGAGGCCCTGCGCGGGCTCAACATCATCAAGGACGCGAGCAACATGTTCCTCCGCCTCAACGACATCGTGCGCGGCGAATACACGGGCCGCATCATCTACAAGCGCAACGAGGTCGTGGAGAATACGGACACGCACGAGAAGCGCCTCAAGTTCCTCTACAGCTGGCTCAGCAAGCACCAGCGGCGAATGATCAGCTACAGCGACGAATTTTTCGCCAAGGTGAGCAAGGTGGTGACAGGCTACCTGTATTCGCCCAAAAACGTGGAGATCTTCGACACCATGCACGACCTCCACCAGGAGGTCTGCACCCGCTTCAGCTATATCCAGCAGGCAAGGCGCGTGCACATCCTTGAGGACATCTCCCACCGCCTCTACAAGGGCGAACGCATCTCCTACCGGCGCATGACGGGCGAGGCCGTGGCCCTGCTGCACGAGCTCCAGTACGAGATCGTCAACTTCTTCCCCGACCTCGTGGACGACATCATCGCCTGCGTGGAGACCATCCTCCACGACCGCTACCTCACGCGCACCTATATCGACGTGCCCGAAACGGCGCTCACGCCGGCAGGCCAGGAGATCCGCAAGAATTACGGCAAGCTCGTGGCCCTGCTCGACCGCTTCCGGGCGGTGCGCAAGTCGCGCCTCGCCTGTGAGGAGCGCCAGGCCAGAGAGGCTGTGGCGTGAGGCGCGGGGGCGTGAGCGGGCGAACCATGAAGGGCCGCGGCGAGACCGCGCGGGACGTGGATATGTTCGACGGGGTGCCGCGTTTCTATCTGCCGCCGGAATGCTGGCCCGCAGCCGCGCCGGACGGGGAGCCGCCTGCGGGGGCACCCCCGGAGGTGGCGGAAGTCCTCCTCGACGGGCAGGAGGCCGCGCATCTGCGCGTGCTCAGGCTCGAGCCCGGTGAGGCCGCGCTGCTGCTCGATGGCAGGGGCCGCATCGGCCGCTGCCGGGTGCTCGCCGTGGGCCGCAGGGAGGCGCGCCTTGCGCTGCTCGGCTGGAGCTTCGTGCCGCAACCCAAGTCGCGGGCCGTCATGGCCCTGGCCCTGAGCAAGGCCGTGCGCCGGGGCTTTTTCATGGAAAAGGCCGCGGAGCTCGGCGCCAGCGGTGTCTGGCTCTGGCAGGGCGACCACAGCCAGGGGCGCCTCACCGAGAATGCCGCCGCGGCGTCGCTCGGCCAGCTCATCGCCGGCGCCAAGCAGTGCGGCAACCCGTGGCTCCCTGAAGTGCGGGCTTTTGACGGCATCGGCGGGGTCATCGCGCAGGCCGCCGGGGCGGACTTCCGCCTGCTCCCGTGGGAACGGCAGGAGGGCGTCCCCATGCTCGGGCCGGGCATGGCGGGGCGCGCCGGCGTGACGGTCTATGTCATCGGGCCGGAGGGCGGCTTTTCCCCTCGGGAGCTTGCGGCCTTGCGCGAAGCCGCTTTCACGCCCGTGAGCCTCGGCGCCCGCATCCTGCGCTGCGAGACGGCGGCCGCGCTCTGCCTGGGGCTGCACTGGTGGGCCTCGCAGTTGCCGGGCGCCCCGGACTACCGGCCGGCCCCGGGAAAAAGCGCCCCCGAAAATACCGGCGCGGAAGGCCCGCTTCCATGAGCGTTGACCGCCCCCTCCCCGAA
>CAMWVJ010000293.1 GCA_947177645.1 uncultured Desulfovibrio sp. | reverse complement strand
AGCCCGGAGATCCTTGCGGCACAGAGACGAAAAACGGCCGGGACAAGGCCCCGGCCATTTTTCTCCACCCTCCCGCGCAGGGCGCGAAGCGCCGGCCCGCGCGGGGGGAAGAAAGGCGCGGCAGGGATCAGTCCTGCCACTCCTTGCCGTCGTAACGGATGAGCTCGTTGAGGTTGCGCGCGCGCACCTGGGTGCAGGGCGCGGAAAGCGCGGCCTGACGCGTGGCGCCGCGGCATTCAAAGACGCGCTCCTGGTAGCGGATGAAGCCCACATACTGGCCGTTGGCACCGGGCCGCATTTCCGTGCTCACGTTGTTGGTGTCCACCTCAAGATAGGTCGCCACGTATTCGCCGCCGACCTTCTTCACTTCCTTGTTGGCCTTGTTGGGCAACAGGGTGCGCTTGGACTGGTTGACGAGCTTCTGGCCCATCTTGTCCAGTTCGGCCTTGATCTGGGCTTCGGACTTGGCGCCCTTCCTGGCGGCGGTCTTCGCGGCCGCCTTGGTGGCCGCCTTCTTGGCCGGGGCCTTGGCGGCCTCGGCGGCGGGCGCGGGCTCGGCGGCCGGTGCCGCAGTCTCCTCGGCAGGGGCGGCGGGCGTGACGGTCTCGCTTTCTTCGGAGCTTGTGAACCAGGCGCAGCCGCCGGCCATGAGGGAAAGGGCAACAACGAACACCAGTGCTTTTCGCATCAGCTACCTCGCGTCAGGATGGTTTGAACATAATCAAGGCCGGGCGGCATGCGCCGCCCGGCCGGAATCAGTGCTGGGCGCTCAGTTCAGCCTAGTCGAAGGAAATCTCGACGCGGCGGTTCATGTAGCGGCCTTCCTCGGTATGGTTGTCATACTTGAAGGACTTGCCGCAGCCGATGGCCGTCATGCGGCTGGCCGGGATGCCCTGCTTCTCGAGGTAGTTCTTCACGGCATTGGCGCGGTTCTGCGAAAGGACCTTGTTGTAGGCGTCAGAGCCGATGTAGTCGGTCCAGCCCTTGAGCACCACATGCTTGTTGGGGTTGGCCTTGATGAGCACGGCGGCTTCGTTCAGGATGCCCTGGGCCTTGCTGTCGAGCGCATAGGAGTTGAAGGCGAAGTGCACGCCGCGCAGAACGATAACGTCCTCGTCCTGGCAGAAGACGGAAAGCACGAAGCGCTCAACGGCGGCGTCGCTGGTGGCGAGCTCTTCAGCGCGGACCACGATGCTGCCCGGGTTCAGAGCGGCCAGTTCCTTGATGGTGGCTTCGCCCTGGGCGTTGTCAGCAAGGGAGATGATGTGGATGGTGAGGTCGCGCTGGCTGGCATAGAGCTGGCGGGCCACTTCGACCACGCTGGTGCCGCGGTTGTTGTCGCCGTCGGTCACGAGGATGATGGCGGAGGGGGTCTGCATGCTGGAGACGAAGGGCTCATACTTGTGCAGGCCGTTGCCCATGCTGGTCATGCGGCCGAAAATCTGGAAGCCGCTCTTCAGCTTGTTGATGCCGGCGCTCATGGCAGCGCGGTCCCAGGGGCCCTGGGGGATGATCACGCCGTCGGGCGTAACGGTGTGCAGGCCGCCATTATAGTCGAGGGCAGGAATGGCCGCGTTGACGCGCTGCAGCACGTCCTTGGCGACGACGATCTTGTCCTTCTTGAGCTGCTTGTTCTGCATCATCATGGAGCCGGAATAGTCCACGACGAAATCAAAGCTGTTGATCTTCTTGTTGCAGGACGGCGTGGCAGCGGCGGCTGCAACGGCGTACCCGAGCACAAGAACCGCCGCGAGGGCGAGAAGACGAAGCGATTTCATGATGCCTCCCAAAAACGGTTTGTGTGTCGGCCTCATTTCCTGTGCACCGACAGTTGTCACGGTTTGCCCGCCAGTATGAACCGGCTCGTCGCCCCGCTCGCCGGAACGCGGCAACAGGTTCTGCATACGCCCCTTTGGAAAAATCCGCAAGTCATATTCAGCCATTGCCTCGCCATTGTCCGGAAGAAGCGCCGGCTGGACACTGCCCGGGCCATGCGGCATACTTTTCGCCGTTTCTTGAAGGACAACCGATGCCGGCACTGACTTTTTCCAAATGGAGCTCGGGGGGCAACACCACCCTCTTCCTGCACGATGCGGGCGCAAGCCCGCAGGAACAGGCGGCATGGGCACGCGCCGTGCTCGACCCCGAAGTGCTCGGCGCGGAACAGGCGGGTTCGGTCACGCTGGCCGGCCGCAGCCTGCGCATGGCCGGAGGCGAATTCTGCGTCAATGCAAGCCGCGCCTTCGGAGCGCTCCTCGCGCTTTGCGCGGCGCCCAATGGCGGTCAGTGGCGGGGCGAGATCCGCGTTTCCGGCTGGGAGGGGCCGGTGGCGCTCACCGTCAGCGGGGCCGAACCCCGCTGGGATGTCAGCGCGCGGCTTGAGCTGCCGGCCACCACACGCCCGGAAAGCCACGCTGGCGGCATTGTGGTGCATCTTCCCGGCATCAGCCATCTCCTTCTGCCGTTGGAGTACGATGCGGCACCGCCCGACCTGCTTTCCCGGGCGCGGTCAACGCTTTCCGCCGCCGGACTGCTCGGCGAAGCCGCCGCCGGCGTCATCTGGTGGCAGCCAACGCCGGAGGGCGCCCGCATGGTGCCTGTGGTCCATGTGCGCGACGCCGGCACGCTCATGACGGAACAGGCCTGCGGCTCCGGGGCGCTGGCCCTTGCGCTGGCTCTGGCGGAAAACGGCGGCCTTGAGCAGTGCCGGCTGCACCAGCCCTCGGGTTCCGTGCTCGAGGTGCGCTTGGGGCAGACCACGACAGACGGCCGCATCACGGCGGAAATCAGCGGCCCCGTGACCCTGCTCGCGCGCGGGCGCGTCTGGCTGGATGCGTCGCATGGCGCATACTGAC
>CAMWVJ010000292.1 GCA_947177645.1 uncultured Desulfovibrio sp. | reverse complement strand
CGCACCCAGTTCAAGTTCTAGGCATTCCCTGCGGCCGGGCCAGCCACGGCGGGGCCGCTTTTTCACAGGAGAGATACCATGGCCGACGTTACGGAACAGCAAAAAGAGACTGTTGTGGACTTCCTCAAGGGCAAGTCCGCCGCCAAGTCCAAGTTCTACTTCAATGACTTCGTTGCCCTTTTCCCGGACATGAAGCCCCGCGAAGTGAAGAAGATCCTCACCGCCCTGGTGAATGACCAGGTGCTGGAGTTCTGGTCTTCCGGCTCCACCACCATGTACGGCCTCAAGGGCGCGGGCAAGCAGAGCCACGCCGAGGGCGAAGACTAGGCGTAGCAACGCGTGCTGCGCCTGCCTGGCGGACGCAGACATGGCGAATCAAGAGGTGCCGCAACCCATGGTTGTGGCATTTCTTTTTTTGTGGCTGGCGAGGGGAGACGGAGAAAGGGGCGCACGGCATTGCGGTTGTGGCCGCTGACAGAGCGGGGAGGCTCCTGTCATCCTTGGCGCGAGCACTCACTAAGGAAAGCAGCGGCGCAGGCATGCGCGACCAGACAAGCTGACCGCACTGCGGTCTTGGGGAGGCAAGATGGGGCTTTCATTCGATCTTGACGCAACGGAAAAGGCGTGGCTCAGCCGTCTTGCGCGGCAGTCCATTGCGCTTGCGGTTGGTGCTGCGCCCGTCATGCCCGGGGTGACAAGCCTCACGGAGGCTTTGACCAGCCCGGAGGCCCCGGACGGAGAGGAGCACCCGGTGCTCCGGCGGCCGCTGGGCGCCTTTGTGACCATAACGCTTGGCGGGAACCTGCGCGGCTGCATCGGCACCATCGTGGGCCGCGAGCCGCTGGAAGAGAATGTCTGGCGCATGGCCCGGGCCGCTGCGCTGGAAGACCCGCGCTTCCCGCCACTCACGGCCCGCGAGTGGGAGGGGGCGAACCTTGAGATTTCCGTGCTGGACGAGCTCACGCCCTGTCTTGACCCTGCGCTCGTGGAAGTGGGCCGCCATGGCCTCGCCCTGCAATATGCCGGCAGGACCGGCGTCTTCCTGCCGCAGGTGCCGGTGGAACAGGGCTGGGACAGGGAGGCGTATCTCGATCACCTGTGCGTCAAGGCTGGTGTGCCTGTGGGCGCGTGGCGGCAGCCGGGGGCACGGCTCTTCTGGTATGAGGCGCAGGTCTTCCCGGCGTGAAAGAAACGGGAAGAGAGCCTGGGGCGCTCATGCGCCCTTGCGGTGCGGAAGGTGGGGTGCCTAGATTTCAGCGGCCGCGCGGGAATCGTCGGCCGCGTGGGCGTCATCGATGTCGTCGAGCGGCGTTGCGGTACCTGAGCTGCCGCGCAACGGCTGCGGCGGTGCTGTGCGCGCGGCGGTGGCGTTCCATGGCCGGCTGCACCGGGCCAGTGGCAGGGCGGTCTCGCTCGCCTGCATGCGCCGGTGCTGCACGGCCAGCCCGGGCGCGGGGAAGGGCGCTTTGGGATGGCGCGTCATGAGCAGGCCCGGCTCCGGGTCGAGGGCGGCGGCCAGATAGTCGCTCACGGTGACGAAGCGGCGGCAGCCGCCGGCCAGCAGGTTGGCGATGATGCGCGGCAGGTCGTCCACCGTGCTCTTGTGCGTGTCGTGAAAGAGGAAGATACCGCGCAGCTCGCCATCGTCGTACTGGGTGCCGCGGGTGGTGCGCAGCTTGGCATAATCGGCGGGCAGATGCTTCCAGTCATGGCTGTCCATGGACCAAAGGATGACGCCGACGCCGAGGTTCCGCGCGATCTCGAGCGTATGCGCGTCAAAATTGCCGTAGGGCGGCCGGAGATAGGAAGGGCTGGCCCCGAGCGCCCGCAACAGGGCGTCAGTGGCGCTGATCTCCTGCTCCTGCGCTTCTGGCGCCAGCGTCCGCAAATTGGGGTGCGACCAGGAATGGTTGCCCACTTCGTGCCCTTCCGCAATGATGCGCCGCACCATGGCGGGGTTGCGCTCCGCATTGCCGCCCAGAAGGAAGAAGGTGGCCGGGATGCCGTAGCCGGCAAGCATGTCGAGCAGGTGGCCGGTATAGCGGGAGGGGCCGTCATCAAAGGTGAGCGCGCAGAGGTTCTCGCTCATGCGCTGGTCCATGATGCGGTTGCCGTCGATGACCGCCGCCGGGGCCTCGGCGGGGAGCAGGGGAAGAAAGGTCAGGGCGAGGATGAGCCCCCATGCGCGCGTGGTCGTCATGTCCATTCCTTGCATCCGTGTGGCGCAAGAACTAACACCGCCCGCGACCAACGGCAAGGCGCCCCGAGGGCCTTCGCGCGGGCCGGGAAAATTTTTTCAGGAGTTACAGCAACTTGGAAAAAATATTTCGTAAAAATTTTTTTACGGATATTTTGCCTTGACGCATGGGTCCAAGTAGAATAAACAAATTGCTCCGGGAGGGCAGTTAGCTCAGCTGGTAGAGCACCGCCTTCACACGGCGGGGGCCACAGGTTCAAGTCCTGTACTGCCCACCACCACTCGCCCGGCCCGGCGCCAACCCCGCATTGCGGGGCGGGCCATCACGGAGCGGTAGTTAAGACGGTTATAACGCCGGCCTGTCACGCCGGAGGCCGAGGGTTCGAGTCCCTTCCGCTCCGCCAGCCTCCACCTCCCCTTGAGGGAGACCGATATTCGCCCCCGATTCCCTGCGGAACCGGGGGCGTTTGCGTTGCGTGGCAGCGGGGCCACGGCCGCCGCTCAGTGCGCCTGCCGGCCGGCAAGCGCCTGCGCCGTAAAGATCCCCTCCTCGGCCATCTGGAGCAGTTCTTCCGCAATGCCGCCGCCGCGCATGGGGTGGCCGAACAGCGCCGCGCGCTGGTGCGTGAGGCCGCGGGCATCCACGGCATGGGGCCGGGTGGGGGAGCGCAGGTCGGAACG
>CAMWVJ010000291.1 GCA_947177645.1 uncultured Desulfovibrio sp. | reverse complement strand
GCGGCGCACAGAGGCTCCGGCGCGGGAAAAGTCTGGCGGGCCGATTCATCACCGCGCGGCCTCCTGCGCGGCCAGAGTCGCGCCCACGGTCTCGAGCAGCACGCCCTCCGCAGCGGCCATGGGCAGGTCGATGGTGCCGCCGGCGGCATTGCGGTGGCCGCCCCCGCCGAGGGCCTGGGCCATGACGCGCACGTCCACCCAGCCGCGCGAGCGCAGGCTGAACTTGCAGCTTTCCTCCCCCTCCTCCCGCAACAGTGCGGCCACGCGCACGCCCTTGATGCGCCTGAACCAGTCCACCAGGCCTTCCATTTCTTCCTTGGCGGCGTGGCACTCGCGCATGTCCTCCCGGAACACCGGGCACACGGCCACGCGCTCGTCGCAGGCGAGGCGCACACGGCCGAGCAGGCGGCTCCAGAGGTGGACGCGGCCCATGCTCCAGCCGCTGTCCAGCTGCTCGCGCAGGTCGGAGATGCGGCAGCCCCCGCGGGAGAGCAGCGCGCAAAGCTCAAAGACATCGGCAGTGGTATTGCCGTGGCAGAAGCCGCCTGTATCGGTGATCAGCCCGAGCGCCACGGAATCGGCAAGGCCGCCCGTTAGCGGCTCCCCGAGGGCCAGGGCCACGCAGGCCATGAGCTGCGCCGTGGCCGCGGCCTCGGGCGTCACCCAGTTGGCCACGGTGCCCATGCCCGGGCCCCCGAGGTGGTGGTCGATATTGACGCTCGGGAAGTCGGCCACGCAGGCCGCGAGCTCGCGCCCGAGGCGGCCGGGGCTGTCGCAGTCAAGCAAAAGCGCGCTTTCGGGCGCGAAGGGGAGGTGCGAGAGGCTGGTGTGGAGCCTGGCCGGCAGCGGCAAAAAGTCCAGCGTGGCCGGGAGGCCGGTGGGGCTGTAGAGCGTGAACTCCCGGCCCAGGGCCCGGAAGATCCAGCCGGCCGCGGCCATGGAGCCGAGGGCGTCGCCGTCAAGGTTGACGTGGGCCGCGATGAGCACGCGGTCAAGGCCGCGCACGGCGTCGGCCACGCGGCGGGCGTCGCCGCGCCACTTTTCGGGCACGGCGTCAATCAGCGGCATAGATCTCCACCTCGCTGTCGATCATTTCTTCGGGAGAGACGGCTTCGAGCATCAGGCAGCACTTGTCCATGCGCGAACGCAGGTGGCGCTCGCTGTTGGAGATGGACACCACCGCGAGCCTGAGGCGCGTGAGGCTGTCTTCCGTCCCGGCCTCGGCCACGGACACGTTGAACGTGTTGCGCGCCTTCTGCTTCAGGCTGTTTGCCACGCGGCGCTTGGCCTTGAGGTTGTCGTTGCCGTCCAGGCTGAATTCGACGGTCAGCACCGCCACGAACATGGGCATGGTCTTTCCCGTGCACAGAAAGGGCGGCCTGCGCTCGCCGCGCAAACCGCCCCGGAAACTGCACCGCCGGCCTACAAGGTGGCCGCTTCTTCAACGGTCTCGAAGGCCTCGATGATGTCGCCGACCTTGACATCGTTGAAGTTCTCGAGGCCCACGCCGCACTCGTTGCCCTTGACCACCTCGCGGGCGTCGTCCTTGAAGCGCTTGAGCGAGGCGATCTTGCCGGTGTAGATGACCACGCCGTCGCGCAAAAGGCGCACGCCGGCATTGCGGGCGATCTTGCCGTCCGACACATAGGAACCCGCGATGATGCCCACCTTCGGCACGCTGAAGGTCTCGCGCACCTCGGCCTGGCCGAGATAGACCTCGCGCTGCACCGGGGCCAGCATGCCGGCCATGGCGCTCTTGATGTCGTCCACGAGCTTGTAGATGATGTCGTAGAAGCGGATGTCCACGTTCTCGCGCTCGGCCACGTCCTTGATGCGCGCGGCCGGCCGCACGTTGAAGCCGATGATGATGGCCTGCGAGGCCGAGGCGAGCAGGATGTCCGACTCGCTGATGGCGCCCGTGCCGCCGTGCACCACGTTGATCTTCACCTTGTCGGTGCTCAGCTTGTTCAAGGCCTCGGTGATGGCCTCGAGGCTGCCCTGCACGTCGGCCTTGAGCACGAGGTTGAGGGTCTGGGCCTCCTGGCTCTCCGCGCTTCTGGAGAGGAAGGTCTCCAGCGTGACCTTGGCCTCGGAGCGCAAATCGTGTTCGCGCTGACGCACGGCGCGTGAATCCGCGATGCGGCGGGCGAGCTTGTCGTCGGCCACCACGAAGAACTCCTCGCCGGCCTCGGGCACGCCCTCGAAGCCCTGCACCTCCACCGGGATGGAGGGGCCGGCCTCCTTGACCTTCTTGCCCTGGTCGCTCGTGAGCGCGCGCACGCGGCCCGAGAACGGCCCGCAGACGAAGTTGTCGCCAAGGCGCAGCGTGCCCTCCTGGATGAGCACGGTGGCCACCGGGCCGCGGCCCTTGTCGAGCCTGGCCTCCACGATGTGACCGCGCGCCGGCTTGTCCGGGTTGGCCTTGAGGTCCATGATCTCCGATTGCAGGGCCACGAGCTCGAGCAGGTCGTCCAGGCCCTCGCGCGTCTTGGCGGACACGCGGGAGACGACCGTGTCCCCGCCCCAGTCCTCGGGCTGGAGGCCGAGCTCGGCGAGCTCGCGCAGCACGCGGTCAGGGTCGGCGCCGGGCTTGTCCATCTTGTTGACGGCCACCATGATGGGCACATTGGCCGCGCGCGAGTGGTTGATGGCCTCGCGCGTCTGCTCCATGACACCATCGTCGGCGGCCACCACGAGGATGACGAGGTCCGTCACCTGGGCGCCGCGGGCGCGCATGGCCGTGAAGGCCTCGTGGCCCGGCGTGTCGAGGAAGACGATCTCGCCGCGCTTGGTCTTCACATGGTAGGCGCCGATATGCTGGGTGATGCCGCCGGCCTCGCCGCTCGTCACATTGGACTTGCGGATGGCGTCGAGCAGGGAGGTCTTGCCGTGGTCCACATGGCCCATGATGGTGACCACCGGGGGCCTGGGCTTGAGGCTTTCGGG
>CAMWVJ010000290.1 GCA_947177645.1 uncultured Desulfovibrio sp. | reverse complement strand
CCCCACGATGGCCTCGAAATGACTGTAGGGATTGCCGGCCATGGCCTGTTCGGCATGGCGCTTGGCGGCGAGGATGGAATTGAGGATGGGGTTGGTCTCGGGCGGGTCATTGGATGGCACGGTGACATCCACCTTGGCCTGCTTGACGCCAAAGGTGTCGAACAGGTTGTGGAGCACCGTGGTGCCGTCCGCATCCAGGATGACGCCCTTGACCGCGCCGAGCCGGTGGAACTCCCGCGTCATGTCCAGATTGCGCGTGAGCACAAGCTGCATGTCGTTGACCACGCTGGCGGGCGTGACCAAATCCGTGGAGCCGAAGGCCCGCACGTCTTGGATGTCCGCCGGGGCGAGCACGTCCGCCTGGGCGAGGTGAGTGCAGGAAAGGGTCTTGAGCTCGCGCTTGGATCCGCGCCCCGCCAGGTATTCCGGCTCGGAGCCTCGCGGGCTGTCCGAAATAAGGGTGATGCGCCCGTGCTTGAGTTCCAGGTCGACATTGGTGGTGCGCACGCCCTTTTCCTCGAACATGGCGGAAAAGCGCGTGGGAGCGAGAGGGAGCTTGTTCACCGCGTCGGTCATTTCCTCGCTGGTGAACATGTTGCCCGAGTTAAGCATCGGCATTTTCGACCTCCTGGATTTCCTGAAGGACAAAGCCGCGGTCGGAGAGCGCGGTCAGGGCTTCCTGTTTGTTGCTCACGCTGGCGTCCCAGGCCAGGCGGGCGGTGTTGACGATGCTGTAACCGCGCAGGATGACGGCATCCTGGACCTCGGTCGATTTTTCGAGGGGCGTGAGCAGGATGGCGCTGGCCTTGCCGTTCAGCTTGGCGGGGGTGGCTTTCTGCCCTTCGGACGCCTCCTTGGCCGGAGTTTCCGTGAGCGGGCCATACTGGCCGTTGGCCTTGCGCATCAGCACGAGGCCGAAGGGCAGGTCATTGTCGGAGGGCGCCAGCTTGGCCGTCTCGCGGGAGAAACGGGTGTCCAGCTCGCAGAGGACGGTTTCCGAAAAGGCCGGCCCTTTCGTGTAGGTTTCACAACGTACCTTGCTCATGTTCAGCACCTCCCCTCGCTGGCGCGCCGCTCGGCATCGGCCACCAGCGGGCTTTTTTGCTCCTTGACCGGCGCCGCGCCGGGGAGCGCCCCCCCGGTGGCCGCTTTGATGTCCTCAAGGGCCTTGGCGCGGGCTGCCGCTTCGGCCGCCTTGGGGTCATTGGGGGCCGTTTCCTCCCTCGAGGGCTGCGCCAGCATGGGGGCGAGCGCGGCCATCTGCTCGGGCGTGACGCCCACACTGGCAAGCTGCTCCACCTTGGCCGTCACCTCCTCGCCGGCCACGGCGCGCAGGAGGCCCATGACCTGCGCCTTCGTCTCCTCGGAGGCTTTGGCGGCAGCCGCTTCCGCCGCCTGGTCGGCCTGCGTCTTGGCCCACGACTTCATCTCGGCATAGAGACCCGGGTCCCTGGCCTCCACTTCGCTCAGGTTCATATACATACCTGCCTTTGCTGTGGCGCCGACCTGCGCGGCGAGAGCCGCCACGGCGCCGGTTCTTCCCTGCACGATTTCCGTCACCAGGCCGAGGGCGAGCGCATCCTGCGCCAGCATGGTCTGGCCCTCGGCCCATGCCTCATCCGGGGCGGTCACGCCCATGCGGGCGCGCACGTCTGCCTTGAAAATGGAGTGCAACTGTTCAAGCTGCCCCTGGAACAGCGCGCGCTCTTCGTCTGTCAGGCTCTTGTACGGGCTGCCCGCTGCCTTCCAGCGTCCGCTGGCGAGCACGTTGCACACTATGCCGGCGCTCTCCGCCGCCTTGCTCCAGTCCATGAGCACGGCCACAACGCCGATGCTGCCCACCTGGGCAGTCACCGGCGCGAACACGCGGCCCGTGGCCGAGGCAAGCCAGTACGCGGCGGACGCGCACAGGCCGTCGGCATAGGCCGCACAGGGCTTGACCTTGGCAGCCGCGGCAATGGCGTCCGCCAGTTCCTTGGTGCCGGCAGCTGTGCCGCCGGGGCTGTCCAGGGAGAGGAGGATGCCGGAGACGGAAGCATCGGCGAGAGCCGCGCAGAGCGCGCCCTCGATTTCATTTTGCCCCACCGAGAGGCGGCTGCCGGAAAAACAGGAAAAGCGCGCGGCGCGCTCGATGACGCCGGAAACGCTGATGATGGCGATGCCGTCCTGCTCCTCGTAGGGCGCCCAGCCTCCCTCGCCGGCAGGCGGCACGAGGGCTTCCGGCTTCTGGATGCCCGCCAACGCGGGGACGCTCTCCCGGTAGAGGGCGTTCAGGACGGCAGGAGCCGAGTCACGCTCCAAAGCCCAGAGCTGGTTATGCGTCATCGGCTCCCTCCCCGGCCTTGTCGTCAATGGACGAATTTTTGCGGGACGGAGCGCCCAACGGGAGGAGGTCCTTCAGCATCGCCTGCTCCTCCTGCATTTGCGGCAGCGCGTCCGCGAAATCGCCGCCGCGCTCGGCCCAGGCGTCCGCATAGGTCATGAGCCTCGCCTGGAGGGCCATGACGGTCGCCTCGATTTCCTTCACCGGGTCGATGAAGCCCTTGGCCGGCCCTATCCATTCGGCCGAGCACCAATAGCGGCGCCCCTCGTAGAAGCCCATGCCGGCGCCCGCTGAGTCCAGATCATCCGCGAGGCCGAGGAAGTTGCGCAGGTAGGCTTCCTCCACCACCATCTCCCAAAGGGGCTGGCAATAGAGGCGCGCGAACCAGCGGCGATAGAACAGATAGAGCTTCCACGCCTCATTGAGGGCGGCGCGCATGGACGAATAATTGGTGGAGCTGTAGTCCTTGGTCAGGGACTCGTAGGGGATGCCGAGCATGGCGGACGCGGCGCGCAGGATGGTGCTCACGAAGGGCACGAAATTGGAGGACGGGCGCGTGTTCTCCAGCACATACGGCTTCTCGTTGGGTTCGCCAAAAACTATCGTGCCCGGGTTGATTTCCATGGAG
>CAMWVJ010000289.1 GCA_947177645.1 uncultured Desulfovibrio sp. | reverse complement strand
CGATGTGTATAAGAGACCGCTGTGATATACTCTAAGGCAGAACGATGAAAATTCTTTTCAAGGGAAGCGCCGGTCCAACAGCTCTGCGGTGTCCTGCTGGTTGGAGCCGCTTCCCGAGCTGTGCGCCTTGGGCGCGGAGGAGGCCGTCATGGCGGAACAGAACAGGAGTATTTTCGGACAAACGGCCGATGGCACGGTCGTGGAGCTGCTCACCCTGCGGGATGGGGCGTGCGCCTGTGAGATCATCACCTATGGCGGCGCGGTGCGCTCCCTCACCGTCCCTGACCGGAACGGAGACCCGGTGGACGTGGCGCTGGGCTTCGACACCCTGGAAGACTATATGGCCCAGGACAAGTATATCGGCGCGCTGGTGGGGCGGTACGCCAACCGCATCGGCGGGGCGAAATTTACCTTAAATGGGAAGGAGTACGCCCTCGC
Source organism: uncultured Desulfovibrio sp. (assembly GCA_947177645.1). Classification (GTDB taxonomy): domain Bacteria; phylum Desulfobacterota; class Desulfovibrionia; order Desulfovibrionales; family Desulfovibrionaceae; genus Desulfovibrio. The sequence goes on along the minus strand of CAMWVJ010000289.1, from coordinate 2,523 downwards.
CGCCAACAACGGGGACAACTCCCTCCACGGCGGGCTTGTGGGCTTTAACGCTCAGGTGTGGACGGTGGAGACGCAGAGTGAAAACGCCGTCACCCTGTCCCTGTTTAGCCCCGACGGGCAGGAGGGCTACCCCGGCAACCTCACCGTCCGGGTGACATACACCCTGGCGGACGGCGCTCTGTCCATTGAATACTGGGCGAAAAGCGACGCGGACACCGTCTGCAATCTGACAAACCACACCTATTTCAATCTGTCCGGCCACGGCGGCGGCAGCGGGGAGGGGCAGTATATCAGGGTTTGTGCTTCCCGGTATACCCCCACTGTCCCCGGCTCCATCCCCACCGGGGAGATCGCTCCGGTGGACGGCACGCCCATGGACCTGCGCACCCCCCAGCCCATTGGGGTGCACATCGGCGACCCGTTTGACCAGCTCACTATGGCGGGGGGCTGGGACCACAACTGGGCCGTCGATGGGTGGGACGGAACGGAGCGTCAGGACGCCCTGCGTCCCGCTGCCCGGGCCTGGTCGCCAGACACGGGCATTTTGATGGACGCCTTCACCACCCTGCCCGGGGTGCAGTTCTACGCTGGGAACTTCCTGTCGGGCTGTCCCGCCGGGAAGGGGGGCGCGGTTTACGGCGACCGCTGCGGCTGCGCTCTGGAAACCCAGTACTTCCCCGACTCCCCCAACCATCCGAACTTCCCCTCCACTGTGCTCAAGGCAGGGGAGGAGTACCATAGCAAGACCGTATACCGGTTCGGCTCCGCGCCCAGCGCCGCCGTACTGTAAAGAAAGAGGGAAATTTATGACTGCCAACGAAAAAAAGGCGCTGATGGTGACCGCCTGCAAGGTGCGCATGGGCATCATCGAGGGCACCCACGCCGCCAAGGCGGGCCACCCCGGCGGGAGCCTGTCCGCGGCGGAGCTGTTCACCTGGCTGTACCACAGGGAGCTGAATGTGGACCCCGCCGATCCGAAAAAGCCGGACCGGGACCGCTTCGTACTGTCCAAGGGCCACACCGCCCCCGGTATGTACGCCGCCATGGCCCTGCGGGGCTTCTTCCCCTGGGAGGACCTGCTCACCCTGCGGCACATCGGCTCCCACCTCCAGGGCCACCCCAACATGAACTCCACCCCCGGCGTGGATATGTCCACCGGCTCCCTGGGCCAGGGCGTGTCCGCCGCCTGCGGCATGGCGCTGGCTGCCAAATACCAGAACAACCCCTGCCGGGTGTACACCATGCTGGGGGACGGCGAGATCGAGGAGGGCCAGGTGTGGGAGGCCATGATGTTCGCCAGCCACTACAAGCTGGACAACCTGTGCGTCGTCATCGACAACAACGGCCTCCAAATCGACGGCCCGGTGGACAAGGTCATGTCCCCCTACCCCATTTTGGACAAGCTGCGGGCCTTTGGTCTCGACGCGGTGGAGATCGACGGCCACGACTTCGACCAGCTCGAGGCGGCCTTCGCCCAGGCCAAAACCGTGAAGGGCAGGCCCTTTGCCATCGTGATGAAAACCACCAAGGGCAAGGGCGTCAGCTATATGGAGAACCAGGCGGGCTGGCACGGCAAGGCCCCCAACGACCAGGAATATGAGACCGCCATGGCGGAGCTGCGCTCCGAGCTGGCCAGACTGGAGGCGATGTAACATGAGCGACGTGAAAAAGATCGCCACCCGCGCGGGCTACGGCGCGGCGCTGAAGGAGCTGGGCGCGCTTCACGACGACATCGTGGTGTTCGACGCGGACCTGGCCGGCTCCACCCAGACCGGCGTGTTCGGCAAGGCGTTCCCTGACCGGCACTTCAACTGCGGCATCGCCGAGGGCAACATGATGGCGGTGGCGGCAGGCGCGGCGTCCATGGGTATGGTGGCCTTTGCCTCCAGCTTCGCCATGTTCGCGGCGGGCCGGGCCTACGAGCAGGTGCGCAACTCCATCGGCTACACCCGGCTGAACGTGAAGATCGGCGCCACCCACGGCGGCATCTCCGTGGGCGAGGACGGGGCCTCCCACCAGTGCTGCGAGGACTTCGCCCTCATGTGCTCCATCCCCGGCATGGTGGTCATGTCCCCCGCCGACGAGGTGGAGGCCCGGGCCATGGTGAAGGCGGCCTATGAGCATGAAGGCCCGGTGTATATGCGCTTCGGCCGCTCCGCCGTCCCCGTGTTCCACGACGAGGACAGCTTCAAATTTGAGATCGGCAAGGGCGAGGTCATGCGGGACGGCACGGACGTGGCCATCATTGCCAACGGTCTGCTGGTGGCTGAGGCGGTGGAGGCCGGCAGGCTGCTGGCGGAACAGGGCGTTTCGGCCCGCATCATCAATATGGCCACCATCAAGCCGCTGGACACGGAGATCGTGCTGAAAGCGGCGGAGGACTGCGGGAAGATCGTCACCTGCGAGGTGCACTCCGTCATCGGCGGGCTGGGCGCGGCGGTATGCGCCCTGCTCAGCGAGAAGCGGCCCACCCCGGTGCGCCGCATCGGCGTGAACGACGTGTTCGGCTACTCCGGCCCCGCC
>CAMWVJ010000288.1 GCA_947177645.1 uncultured Desulfovibrio sp. | reverse complement strand
TCGGCATTGTGGACGGGGATACCATCGTCCTCCTGCTCGACCCGCACGCCATCGCCCTAGCCGAAGCGCGCCTCAAGGAACCGCGGGGCGCCCCCCCCTCTCCAGCAAAACCCCCACAATAAAGGCTGCCCGGAAAACGGACAGCCTTTCTCTGTGCGGATTCTCCCACGCGAAGGTCAGCGTCGGGACTTATGCCATCACGGCCGGCGATATCTTGGCATAGCCCTTCCAGGCGAAGAGCGCTTTTTCGCTGTCATCGGCCAGCACGCGCTTCACATCGCAGATGTAGAAGTTGTGGTCGCCCACGTCCACGAACTCGCGTAAGGAGCAGTGGATGGCGACCACGCTGTGCACCGGGATCTCGATGTCCGTACCGGGAATGGACATGAGCTCGATGCCGAAGCGCTTTGCCTTGTCCGTGTCGCGGCCGGTGGTGCTGCCGCATTCCATGACATGCCGCGCCAGCGGCTCGCCCGGGATGACGAGAACAAGCTCCTTGTTTTTGCGGGTCATTTCGCCGCTGTAGGAGGGCTTCATCATGGCGAAGCCGATGGTGGCCGGCTCAAGCCCGAGATAGGTCCACCACGAGACCGTGCCGAGATTGGTAATGCCCGCCGGCGTGCGCGTGCAGATGAGCGACACAGGATTGGGCGAGGTGTGCTTTGCCGCTTCCAGAAGCTCGATTTCCTTCATGGCTTCCCCCTGTGGTAGTGGAATGCAAATATTTTATTGAGCACTAAAATAAAGTCAACCCGCCACGCGCCATCCTCCCCGCCTCCTTCGCGCGTACGCACAACCTCTGTGCCCTGTTGGGTGCCGCGACACCTGCCCGTCACCACTTTCGCAGGCACAAAAAAGGCTGCCCGCACATGACGGGCAGCCTGAAATTCCGTGAGCAATCTTTGTGACGCCGCGAGCCTAGAGGCCGCCGGCAATCTGGAGGCGCATGGTGGCCTTTTGCAGGGCGATGAGCGCCCGGACTTCGTCGAGGTCCTCCTCGCGGCGGGCAAGGCGCTCCTCGGCGCGCTCCTTGGCGGCCATGGCGCGGGCCGTGTCGATGTCATGAGCGTGTTCGGCCGACTCGGCAAGCACGCTGCACATATTGTTGTTCACGTCCACAAAGCCGCCGGAGATGAAGATCTCCTTGTCCTGGCCGTCCACGCGGTAGCGCAGGCTGCCGATCTTGAGGGCCGAAAGCAGGGAGACGTGGTGCGGCAGCACGCCGAACTCGCCCTCCACGCCGGGGCAGATGACCATTTCCGCATCCGTGTTGATCACGGTCTTGTCGGGGGTGACGACTTCCAGGCGCAATGTAGCCATGGCTGCTCCTCAAAGGCTCTGGGGCGCAAAATCTGATCCATGCCCGCGGCCGAAACGCCGCCGGGGGGGGGGGGGGGGGGGCCCCGGCGCGGCGGGGAGAGGGCGCGCCCCCCCCGGCGTTCCGGGCAGGCGCGCAAGGCGCTTAAGCCTTGACCTCTTCCTTTTCCTTGTCTTCCTTGTCCTTTTCCTTGCCCTTTTCCTTCTCTTCGGCGGCCTTGCGGGCTTCGTACTTGGCGACGGCCTGGCTGATGTCGCCCACCATGTAGAAGTCGCTCTCGGCAAGGTAGTCGTACTTGCCGTCAAGGATGCCCTTGAAGCCCTCGATGGTGTCCTCGAGCTTCACATACTGGCCGGGCATGCCGGTGAAGGTCTCGGCCACATGGAAGGGCTGGGAGAGGAAGCGCTGGATGCGGCGCGCGCGCGCCACGGTGAGCTTGTCCTCGTCCGAGAGCTCGTCCATGCCGAGGATGGCGATAATGTCCTGGAGTTCCTTGTACTTCTGGAGCACCTGCTGCACGCGCCGGGCCACCTCATAGTGCTCCTGGCCGACCACGTTGGGGTCAAGGATGCGCGAGGTGGAGTCCAGCGGGTCCACCGCGGGGTAGATGCCGAGCTCGGCGATCTGGCGCGAGAGCACGAGCGTGCCGTCCAGGTGCGAGAAGGTCGTGGCCGGGGCCGGGTCGGTAAGGTCGTCGGCGGGCACATAGACGGCCTGCACCGAGGTGATGGAGCCTTCGTTGGTGGAGGTGATGCGCTCCTGCAGGGCGCCCAGGTCCGTGCCGAGGGTGGGCTGGTAGCCCACGGCCGAGGGCATGCGCCCGAGCAGGGCCGACACTTCCGAACCCGCCTGGGTGAAGCGGAAGATGTTGTCGATGAAGAGCAGCACGTCCTGGTGCTCCTCGTCGCGGAAGTATTCCGCGATGGCGAGGGCCGTCAGGGCCACGCGGGCGCGGGCTCCCGGGGGCTCGTTCATCTGGCCGTAGACGAGCGTGGCGCGCTCGAGAACACCGGCCTCCTTCAGCTCGTTATAGAGGTCGTTGCCCTCGCGGGTGCGCTCGCCCACGCCGGCGAAGACCGAGGTGCCACCGTGCTGCTTGGCGATGTTGTTGATCATCTCCATGAGGATGACCGTCTTGCCCACGCCGGCGCCGCCGAAGAGGCCCATCTTGCCGCCCTTGGGGAAGGGCACGAGCAGGTCAACGACCTTGATGCCCGTCTCGAGCAGCTCGACCTTGGTATTGAGGTCGGTGAACTTGGGCGGCTCGCGGTGGATGGGATAGTATTTTTCCGCTTCGACAGGCCCCAGGCCGTCCACCGGGCGGCCGATAACGTTGAGGATGCGGCCCACGGAGGGCTTGCCCACGGGCACCATGATGGGCTTGCCCGTGTCCACCACTTCCATGCCGCGCACAAGGCCCTCGGTGGCGTCCATGGCGATGGTGCGCACCACGTTGTCGCCGAGGTGCTGGGCCACTTCGCAGACAAGGTCGGGCGCGTCCTTGTTGTTGGGGTTCTTGATCTCGAGGGCGGTCAGGATCTCGGGCAGCTGGCCGTCGGGGAATTCCACGTCGACCACGGCGCCGATGACCTGGGTGATCTTGCCGGTGTTGTTGCTGAGGTTCGCTCCTTCGACCTTGAGCGCTGCCG
>CAMWVJ010000287.1 GCA_947177645.1 uncultured Desulfovibrio sp. | reverse complement strand
CCGCTAGCCGGGGATTTTGCCGGTGATTGCCCCCGGGCGCCTTTTGCAGTAGGCATGGAAGCCGACATCCCGCGTCGCGCCCGGGGGCGCCCGCGTCTGACCCGTTGCGCGCGAAGGGGCATTCCTTCGCGTGCGGAGCAAGGAGAGCTCTGGTGAAAATGCGTCTTCTCTTCCCGGCGTTCCTGATCGCCCTTCTCTGCATCCTCTGCTGCGGCGCCTTTGAGGGGGCTTCCGCGGCCCAGCTGAACAAGGTGGCGGCCGTGGTCAACGGCCAGGTCATCACCATGTTCGACCTCCAGAAAGAAGCCCTCCCCGAACTCGCCCGCGCGCGGCTCAACCCCAATGACCCGGCGCAGGCCAAGGCCGTGGACGCGGTGTTCCGCAAGGTGCTCGACCTCATGATCATGGACATCCTCATCGCCCAGGAGGCCAAGCGCCTCAAGGTCACGGTGAGCGAGAGCGAGGTGGACAACGAGCTCAAGCGCATGATGCTCGCGCGCAAGCTCACCAAGGAGCAGTTCGAGGCCCAGCTCAAGCAGCAGAAGATCCCGCTCGCCGGCATCCGGGCCAATATCGAGAAGAGCCTTTTGCGGCAGAAGGTCATGGGCATGGAGGTCGGCCGGCGCGTGGTGGTCACGCCGGACGAGATCAAGGCCTATTACGAGGCCCACAAGGACACCATGTTCGACCGCAACGGCCTGCGCATGGGGCTGCTCGTCTACCATCCCAAGGCCAATCCCGCCGCCGTGGCCGCGCAGATCAAGGCCGGCAAGCTGAGCTTCGAGGAGGCGGCCGCCAAGTATTCCATCGCCCCCAACAAGGACAAGGGCGGCGACATGGGCCCGGTGGAGTGGGACAGGCTCAACCCCGAGTGGGAGGGGCGCCTCTCCCAAATGAAGCCCGGGGACGTGACCGAGCTTTTCGAGATCCAGGGCCACAAGGCGCAGGTGCATCTCTTCCGGCCGGGCGGCGGCGCGGAGACGCCGCTCACGCTGGAGCAGGCCACCCCGCAGATCGACGCCATCCTGCGCCAGCCCAAGGCCAAGGGCCGCTTTGAAGACTATTCCCGCCAGTTGCGGGAAAAGGCCGTTATCGACATCAGGCTCAACTAGCCCGCGCGGGCGAAAGCCGCCCCGCGGCAAGGGACTGTGATGAACTTTGACGAACTGGGCGCGGCCCTGCGCGCCGAACGCGAGCGGCGCGGCCTGCGCATCGAGGATGCCGCCGACCACCTCAAGATCAGCGCGCGGCATCTGCGCGCCCTGGAGGAGGGCGATGCCGCGGCCCTGCCGCATCCCGCCTATGCGCGGGGCTTCATCCGCTCCTATGCGGCCTATCTCGGCATGTCGCCCGAGGAGATCCACAACGCGCTCAACGGCGTGAGCGCTCCCGAAGCGGCGGCGCCCAAGGCGCCCCTTCATATGGCCGAACCGGCCCCGGCCGCCCGACGCAGCGGGGGGGGCAGCGGCGGCAAGGGCGCGCTCGTCATCCTCGTCCTGCTGCTGGTGGCCGCGGGCGCCTATGCCGGCTGGCGCTGGGGTCTGCCCCTGCTCTCCGGGCTGGAACAGCAGCGCCTGGCGCAGCCTTCGCCGCCGCTCAGCTCCGCGCAGCCAGCGCCCGAGCCCGTGAAAAGGGAGGATCCCACGAGGCCAGAGCCAGCCAGCAGCGCCCAGCCGGCCCCGGCCAAGCCCGTGCAGCAGGCCCAGCCACAGGCGCAGCGCGCCGAAGCGGTGCCACCGGCCCCGCAAGCCACCCAGCAGCCCGCTCCCGCGCGCACCGAGTCCGCCCGGCCCGCAGCGGTGACATCCCGACAGGAAGAGCAGGGCGCGCCAGCGGCCACTCCCGCGGCTTCCGCGGCCGGCGCCTCTTCCGCTCCCGGGCACGAGGCAGCCGCCGCTCCGGCCCAGGCCGGCGACGACGCGGCGAGTCCCGGCCAGCACAAGGTCATCATCACGGCCACGGAAGAATGCTGGATCCACTCCAACGCGGACAAGACGGACACGCGCCAGTTCTCCCTGCGCAAGGGCGACACCTTCGCGCTCACCTTTGCCCGCAGCCTTGAGCTCAAGCTCGGCAATGCCGGGGGCGTGCGCATCCGCTATGACGGGCAGAGCATGCCGCCGGCCGGGCAGTCAGGCCAGGTGCGGACGCTCACCTTCCCGCCGCAAGAAGGCCAGTGAACGAGTGGCAAGACGAGGCGGTGGTGCTGCGCATGGGGCACTTCCGCGAATCTGACCTCTGGCTCCGGCTCCTCTGTCGCGGCCGGGGCGCGCTGACCCTCTTCGCCTTCGGGGCGAGCCGGAGCCGCCGGCGCTTCTGTGGCTGCCTCGATGTGTTCAACACCCTGCAATGCCGGGTCAAGGTGTCAGGCCGCGGGGACTTCCTCAACCTTGAGGAAGCCGCCCTTTTGCGCGGCCCGCGCGGCCTGCGCGCCGACTGGCGGCGCATGGGCCTTGCCGCCAACTGCCTGCGCTTTCTCGAGGCCCTGGGCGTGGACGGCGAAGCCGCCCCCGAGAGCTTCGCCCTTCTCGAAGACCTGCGCGAGCTGCTGGAGGGCGGCGCCCCGGTGCCGCCGCTGCTGCCGCTGTTTTTTCGCCTGCGCCTTGCCGGCGCCCTGGGTTTTGCGCCCAATCTCGGCCAGTGCGGCCTCTGCGGCGCGGATGTGGAAGAGAGGGCGAGCTTCGTGGTGGACGAGGGCCTGTTGCTCTGCCCGCGCTGCCGGGCGGCGCGCCCGCTCGCCGAAACGCGCTATTGCGTGGAGGTCTCCCGGGCCGGGCTTGACGTTTTGCGCGCCGTGCAGCAAACTTTTCCGTCCGCATGGCCGGCGGAGGCGCTCTCCGCGCCCGAGCGGCGCGCCTGCGCGCGGCTCATCGACGGCTTTGTGCAGTACCATCTCGGCCTCGCCTGGGAGAACGGCCGTTTCCGCCGCGTGTGAGGCGGTTTTTACGACGGCGGGGCTTCCCGGCATGGGGCCGCACGAGGGAGAAC
>CAMWVJ010000286.1 GCA_947177645.1 uncultured Desulfovibrio sp. | reverse complement strand
AGGCCGCGATGAGCGCCGCCGTCTTGCCGCGCACGATGGCCGCATATTCCTCGGCGCTCACGTCCACGCGGCGCTGGGCCGCGATCTCCAGTATCTCGCCGGCCGCGGTCTCGCTGGTGGCCGTGGAGAAGCACAGGCAAAGGCGCGGGTCGCCAAAGTCCGCCACCTGGGCGTTGGCCCCGGCGAGCAGGGCGTCGCCGGCGAGGATGGCCTGGGCCACGCCGAACTCTGTATGCGCGGCCGGCTTGCCACGCCGGTGGGCCGCGTCGTCGAGCACGTCGTCATGGAGCAGGGTGGCCGCGTGGAGCATTTCCATGGTCACGGCGAGGTCATAGATGCGCTCGCCCGTATCGCCCAAAAGGCGCGCCATGAGAATCGTGAGGAAGGGCCGAAGGCGCTTGCCGCCCGCCTCGAGGATGTGCCGCGCCACCGGGCGCACCGGCTCGGGCAGCCGCCCTGCCGCGCGGGCGAGGGCCGCGTTCACGGCCGGAAGCTCCTCTGCGAGGCGCTGCTTCAAAAGCGTTTCAGCCATGGTCTCACTGTTCTCCTTTGCGGCGGCCTCCCAGGCGGCTGCTGCTCAAGCCAGCCCGAGCGCGGGCAGCACGCCCGCCAGCGCGGCCAGCGCACCGGGAAAGTCCTTTTCGTCCGCGGCGCGCGGGCCCACCTTGTTGGAGACCGCGCGCACCTCCACGCAGGGCACGCCCGCCCTGGCGCAGGCATAGGCCACGGCGAAGCCCTCCATGTTTTCGAGCGCCGCGCGGTGGCGGTTGGCCATCTCCCGCGCGCGGGCGAAACTGGCGCTCACCCCGGCCACGGTGAGCGAGCGCCGGGGCAGGAAGGCGCCGGGCGCGGGCTCGCGGGCCCCGAGCGCCCCCGCGGGCGCCAGCCTTACGCGGTCATACACATCCTCGGGCGCGCCGTCGGCCTTGCGCCACAGGGGATAGCTGAAGGCCCGCGCCGTAACGGAAGTGCCGTCATTGAGGCCGTATTCGGGCCAGATCTCCTCCTCCACGAGGCACAGGGCGCGCAGGGGCGTCGCCGCAAGGTCAAAGGCGCCGGCAAGCCCCACATTGAGCACCGCGCCGATGCGCGGACCACCTCCGGCCGGTTGCCCGGCCTCCCCGCCGCTTCCGCTGGTGAGGCCGAAGCAGAAGCCCATGGCAAGCGCCGCGTTGACCGGCCCCACGCCGGTGACGCAGAAAAGCGCCGGCCGCCCCTTGAGCCGCACGGGCACGGGCGTGAACTCCCGCAGGGCATCCTCGCTGACGAGGCCCGGGGCCGCGTGGGCCAGTTCGGCCGCGGTGGCCGCGCAGACGAGGAGCGCCCCCTCCGGCACCTAGAGCCTCCAGTACTCCACACCGGCCTCGCGCATGGCCGCCGGATCGTAGAGCGATTTCACGTCCAGCACCACGCCGCGTTCAGGGGCGGCCATGCGGGCGCGCAGGTCTTCCGGCGTCAGCGCCGCATAGGCCTTGTGCGGCACGGCGAGCACGATGGCGTCGAGGCCGGTGAGTTCGTCAAGCGGCACCAGGCGCTGCCCGTATTCGCGCAGGGCCTCGTCCGGGTCGGCCTCGGCGTCGGTGACGAGGGTGGTGACGCCGTAATCTTCCAGCTCGCGGATGACATCGACCACGCGGGTATTGCGCAGGTCAGGCACGTTCTCCTTGAAGGTGAAGCCGAGGATGCCCACGCGCGCGCCGTTGACCTTGGCCCCGCGCCGGATGAGCTGCTTGACCGCGCATTCGGCCACATACTTGCCCATGTTGTCGTTGATGCGGCGGCCCGCCAGGATGACCTCGGGGTGGAAGCCCAGCTCCTCGGCCTTGAAGGTGAGGTAGTAGGGGTCCACGCCGATGCAGTGGCCGCCCACAAGGCCGGGCCGGAAGGGCAGGAAGTTCCACTTGCTGCCCGCGGCCTCCAGCACCTCGAGGGTGTCGATGCCCATGCGGTCGAAGATGACGGCGAGCTCGTTCATGAGCGCGATGTTGAGGTCGCGCTGGGTGTTCTCGATGACCTTGGCCGCTTCGGCCACCTTGATGCTTGAGGCGCGGTGGATGCCGGCCGTCACCACGGAGCCGTAGATTTGGGCCAGAAGCTCGGCCGTGGCCGGGTCCGAGCCGGAGACGATCTTGGTGATGGTGGCAAGCGTGTGCACCTTGTCGCCGGGGTTGATGCGCTCCGGCGAATAGCCCACGGTGAAGCCGCTGCCGAGTTTCAAGCCCGACTCGCGCTCGAGGATGGGCACGCAGATCTCTTCGGTGAGGCCAGGATAGACCGTGGATTCGTAGACGACCACGCAGCCCTTGCTCATGTGCTTGCCCACGGTGGTGCTGGCGCCCACCACGGGCGTGAGGTCGGGCGAGCGGTGCCGGTCGATGGGCGTGGGCACGGCCACGATGATGACCGCGGCCTCGGCGAGGGCCGCCGGGTCGGACGTGTAGCGCACCTTGGCTTGGGCGAGTGCCGCGTCATCGACCTCGCGGGTGCGGTCGTGGCCGGCAGTGAGTTCGGCCACGCGGGCGGCATTGATGTCAAAGCCGATGACATCCATATGGCGCGAGAGCGCCACGGCCAGCGGCAGCCCCACATAGCCGAGGCCCACCACGGCCAGCGGCCGCTTGCGCGCTTCCAGTTCCTCAAACGTGATCATGTCCCATCCCCTGCCGGGCCGATGGCGCCCGGGGCTTTACAAAAACGGGATTTTCCCGCACCAAGGGGCATGCACCTCGACTTGCCCCTGCTCCTGCGCGCCGCGGGCCTGGCCCTGGTTTTTGAGGGCCTTTGCTGGGCGCTCGCTCCCGGCGGCATGCGCCGGGCCATGCGGCGCCTTTTGCGCGAACCTGACGGTGCCTTGCGCGCCGCCGGCCTCGCCGCCATGGCGGCAGGGCTTTTCCTCGTCTGGCTCGCCGCGTAGCGCCGTCAGGCGGCCTTTTTCCCCACCTGAGGGGCGACGCTGGCCGCAGTGGGCGTATTATTACCCACGCGCGCCACG
>CAMWVJ010000285.1 GCA_947177645.1 uncultured Desulfovibrio sp. | reverse complement strand
GCGCCTTGCCGAGGCCGAAGATCTCGAGCGCGGCGTCGGCGTAGCGCGGGGAGAGCTTGAGGTCGAAATCCTCCGGCGGGGGGAGCGCGGCGCCGTCCGTGGGCAGCAGCGAAGCCTCCTCCCCGGGGGCAGCTTCCTGCGGCGCCGCATCGGCGGCTGAGGCGGACGTTAGCGGGGGCGGCGCGGCGCCCTCTTCCTCCACCAGCACATCCACCGGCACGCCGCGGCGCGAAGCCTGCGGCAGCCCTGCCTTCTCCAGCAGGGCCACGACCGCCCCGCGCCAGTCGCGCCCGGAAAAGTCGGGCAACAGTTCCGGCACGGTGCCGCTGAGGCTCTGGCTCACGGGCAGGCAATGCCTGTCTGAGCAAAGAAGCATGGTGAGCTCCGCCGCATACATGCGCCCCCGGGCCTCCTCCGGCAGGAGCACCGCCAGGACCACGTCCCCCTCATAGGTGGAGACCGTGCTGTCCGGGTCGAACTGGTCGCGCTGGAGCGAGCCTGACGGGTAGAGCACGGGCATGGCGCCCTTGCCTTCCAGCGTTACGGCAAGATTCGTCGGGCGCCCGGTCTCCGCGGCTTCGTGCGCGTAGGCGTGATAGCCCTCGGGGATGCGGTAGCGCATGGCCGCCACCACGCCGTCGCCCTTGCTCGCAAATTCGAGGGTCGGGGCCACGTCGGCAGCGCGCGCGGACGGCGCCCACGCGAGAAGGCTCCAGCAGGAGAGGAAGAGCGCAAGGAAAAATATGTGCGGCATAGCCCAAAAAACCGTCTGCTGCCGGCGGAGACTGCTTTTTTCAGAAGGGCGAAAAAAACATTTGACAAGTCCGCGGCAGCTGAATAAGCTGCTTTTTGTTCGGGTCATTAGCTCAATTGGTAGAGCAGCTGACTCTTAATCAGTTGGTTCGGGGTTCGAGTCCCTGATGGCCCACCAGCTTTTCAAGCCCCTGCGGGAAGCCCCGCTGGGGCTTTTTCCGTTTTTGCGGCCACTTTTGCCCCAAACGCTTTCCATGCTCACCCTGCCTCATTAAGCCAAGACATTTCTTGGCCCCTTATATCCTGCGCGCCGCCCCCCGTCAAAGGAACAGGCGCCCTGTGGAGAGGCGGCGGGAAGAGGGCAAAAGACCGTATCGGCCGGAACTTCGGGGATGATAAGGGGCACGGCGGCTTTCTGGCCCGCGGTATTTCATATAACGCTGGAATCTGTCGCTCAGAAGTTGCGGGGCGTCCCCGCGCACGTCCGCCTACCGGCCCACGCTTCCCCGAAAGCATCGCCGCGCTACGCCCGGACACAGTGCCGCACGCACCACACCAGGCACGCGGCGGCTTGTTCCGCCCTGCCACCGCCTCGAATTGTATTGGCCCCGACGCGCGAGAGCCATGCGCCTTCTCGCTCATGCCCTCTTGGGGAAATTGCGGCTGCTGGAGGCTCTTGTGGACTGCGGAAATGGAAAGTATGGCCCGCGCCCGGCACAGCGGCCGGCTTGCGTTGCTGCCGTCGCGTACGGTAACCTTGGCGCCTGAAACACGGAGAGTCCACGAGGATGCTTTGCCTATGCTGACGCAGTATCTTGCATGCCCGGGAGGCGCTGTCCTCATCGCGCTCCTGACGCTGTTCTGCTTTCTCTGCTTCTCCCTCAATGCCATCCTGTGCCGATCCGCCCTGGCTGTCTGTGGCATGGCCCCGCTGTGTTTTGTGGCGGTGCGCTGCTTCTCGGGGGCGGCCATGCTTTGCGCCATCTGGGCCTTTGCCCGGCCTGTGGGCCTCGTGCGCCTCTGGCGGGAGCTCATGACCCAAAGCTCCTGGCCCTGCGCCATCTTTCTGTTCTGTTATATGCTCTGTTTCGCCTGCGGCTATGTGAACATGCCCTCGGCAACGGGCACGCTGATCCAAAATTCCGCCATCCAGGTCAGCATGATCGGCTGGGGCATGTATTGCGGGCTCAGGCCGGGCAGACGGCAACTTGCGGGGCTTGCGCTCGCGTTTGCGGGCCTTGCGCTGCTGCTCGTGCCTGGCCTCAGCTCGCCGCCCCTGATGAATGCCCTGCTCATCTCTCTTGCGGGGCTTTCGTGGGGCGCCTACACCATGGCCGGGAGGGCCGTGGTCGACCCGGGGCTCGCCACGGCGGGGAACTTCCTTCGCGCCTCCCTGCCGGCCGCGGGCGTGCTGCTGCTTTCCCTGATGAACGAGGGCGCCCCACGTACGGCGCTCGAAGAACAGGCGCTGCTCTGCGCCATCGCCTCCGGCGCGGGAGCTTCGGCGCTGGGCTATACGGTGTGGTATGTGGTGCAGCCCAGGCTCAGCATCATGGGGGCGTCTGCGAGCCAGCTCGCCGTGCCGCCCATAACTGCAGTACTGGGCCTTGTCCTGCTGGGTGAGGCCATTTCGCTGCGCCTCGTATTCTGCGGACTTATGATCCTCGCGGGCATCTGGCTCACCCTTTGCGCATCCGGGCGATCGGTGGGCGCGTGAAAACGGCGCTCATGCAGGCGGCTGGGGTGCCCCACCCCATCGCTTCACCACAGCGCATGTGCCTCGCCAGGAGAGGTCCCGGCCGGTCGCCGCCCACTCGGCGCCGTTTTCCCGCGATGCAGATGGGCGCGCTCAGCCGATGATTTTGTACCTGCCGGGCTTCCGGGGTTTTTCATGGGGATAGTCGCCCCGGCAATGACCGAGCAGCACGAAGCAGCAGCCCTCATATCCCTCGGGCACGCCCCATGCCTTTGCCAGCTCCCGGCCTTCGGAGGTGGCAAAAGTCTCTTGGCCCCGCGCCACGATGCAGGAGGCGAGGCCCTGCGAAGACGCCATGAGCACCATGCTTTCGGCGCAGCAATAGGCGTCCGGGATGCCATAGGGGAACGCCTCCGGCGCGAAGATGGCGCAGACCGTCGGCGCGCCGTAAAACGCATTTTTGATGGCCGGGTCGTCGATGATGCTCGGCTGCTCGCTCGATACGTGCATGCCGGCCAGATTTTTCCGCTCAAAGGTCGCCATGTT
>CAMWVJ010000284.1 GCA_947177645.1 uncultured Desulfovibrio sp. | reverse complement strand
GGCCGGGGCGGCCCTCTCCCTCGGGCGGAACCTGCTCCACCTCTCCATGCAGTCCAGTATGGAAAACCGCTTCAGCGAGATCACGGTCAAGGGCCAGAGCGCGGGAAGCCAGGGCTGGAACTCCGGCCCCTGCGCCCAGGGCAAGGGCGTCGCCAGGGACGAGGCCGTGCCCAGATACCGGCCTCTCACGCTTGTGGCCGAGCAAGAGGAGTTCGGGAATGCCGGCCGCCGCGCCCAGCACGAGGTGAACATCCGCTACGGCAAGGGCCACCACGCCCGCGCCCGGGTATGCGGCTGGTACGCCACGCCCGGCGAGCTGTGGCAGCCCAACCGGCTCGCCGACATCATGACCGGCGATCTTCTCGTCGCCACCTGGCTCATCACCGAAGTCACCTGGCGCATGGACGAGGGCGGCTGCCTCACGGAGCTCACCCTGCACCCGGCCGAAGCCTTCGACCTTTTGCCGGTGACGCCCAAGAGCGGCAAGGGAAAGGCCAAGGGCAAGGGCAAGAAGGGGAAAGCCTCCAACTGGCCGGGGTTGCACGAATGAACCTCAACCGCCTGCTCGACCCGTTGCGCCGCCGCGTGGCCACGCTCATTTCCCGCGCCGTCCTCGCGGGCGTCAACGCCGCTCCCGGCTGCCAGACCCTTCAGGTGACCATCCTCGCCGACGAGCCGCAGACCGACGTGGAGCATCTCGAGCCCTACGGCTTCACCAGCAACCCGCGCGCCGGCTCCGAGGGCGTCATCCTCAACGTGGCCGGCCAGCGCGGCGCGGCCATCGGCCTCAACTTCGGCGACCGCAGGGTGCGCGTTACCGGGCTCAAGTCCGGGGAGGTCTGCGTCTATACCGACGAGGGCGACAAGATCCACCTCATGCGCGAGCGGCACATGCGCCTTGAGACCCTGCACCTCGAGATCGTGGCGCAGGAAGATGCCACCGTGGAGACGAAAATCTACACCGTCAAGGCCTCGCAGGGCGTGCGGTATGACACCCCGGCCTTCGCCCTCGGCGGCGAGGGCGGCTGTGCGGCCTCCATCGAAGCCAACATGGCCATCCACGGCGACACCACGCAAGAAGGCGCCATCACGGCCACGGGCGACGTGCAAGGCCGGGGCATCTCCCTGGCCGGGCATACGCACCCCGGCGACTCGGGGGGAACCACGGGAGAGCCGTTATGAACAATGCGGAAGCCAACGACCTCGCCCTCGTCTGGGCCGGGCTCGCCGCCGATTGCGCCATGCTGGAGGGCGACCTCGCGGCCGAGAGCGGCCTCGAGACGGCGGTCATCCTCTCCCTGTTCTGCGACGCCCGCGCCCGCGAGGACGACATCATCCCGGACGGCACGGGCTACCGGCGCGGCTGGTGGGCCGACAGCGTGGCCCCGCTGGCGCAGGGCGGCCTCACCGTGCGCGAGGACGCGGCGGCCGGGCACGATGTGCTCGGCTCGAGGCTCTGGCTGCTTTCCCGCGAAAAGCAGTTGCCGGAAGTGGTGCGCCGCGCCCGGGACTACGCTGAAGAGGCGCTCCGCTGGCTTGTTACGGACGGCGTGGCGAGCGGCGTCAGCGTGGCCGCGTCCGTGCCCCGCCAGGGCCTGCTCAGGCTCGACATCCGCATCCGGCTCGCGGCCGATGGCGAATACCGCCAGGAGCTCGACTATCCCCTCGGCTAGTTTTTTGTGAGCTTCCCCACAAGATTTTTCCCCGCATAACGCCGAGACTCGCCCATGCCCTTTGAACGCCCGGACCTCACCACCCTCATCGAGCGCGCCCAGGCCGACATGGATTCGCGCCTCGACGGCGCGCCCTGGCTGCGCCGCCGCCTGCTGGCCGTGCTCGCCCGGATGCAGGGCGGCGTGGCCCACGGCCTCTACGGCTATCTCGACTGGCAGGCCCTCCAGCTCATGCCCGACACGGCCGAAGCTGAACACCTTGCCCGCTGGGCGAGCATCTGGGGCGTGAGCCGCAAGGCCGCCTCAAGGGCCACGGGCTACGCAATTTTTCCGGCCTCCGCCGGGGCCGTGCTCCCGGCGGGCACCGAGCTCTTGCGGCCCGACGGCGTCCGCTATCTCACCCTCGCGGACGTGTTCGCCGCAGCCGGCAAGGCGCGCGTCGCCATCGAGGCGGTGGAGGCCGGTGTTGCCGGCAATGCCGGGGCGGACACGCCCCTGCAACTGGCCGCGCCCGTGCTGGGGCTAGAGGCCGTGGGCGCTTCCGACGGCGAGATCACGGGCGGCGCGGAGGAGGAGGGCGACGCCTCCCTGCGGGCGCGCCTGCTCGCGCGCATCCGCAACCAGCCCAGCGGGGGCGCGGCGCGGGATTATGTGGCCTGGGCCCTGGAGGTGGCGGGCGTCACCCGCGCCTGGTGCTCTCCGGGCGAGATGGGGCGCGGCTCCGTGACCGTGCGCTTCATGATGGACGAGACCTATGCCGACGGCATCCCCCATGCCGACGACGTGGCCCGCGTCCGGGAGCACATCGAGGGGCTCAGGCCCGTGACAGCCGATGTCTATGTGGTCGCGCCCGTGGCCGCGCCCATTGACCTTGACCTGCGCATCATCCCGGACACGCCGCGCCTGCGCGTCACGGTGGAGCGGGCCGTCTGGGCCCAGCTCAGGCGCGAGGCCGAGCCCGGCGGCGTGGTGGTGGTCTCGCGCCTCAACGAGGCTATCAGCCTCGCCGAAGGCGAGGAGGACCACGTCCTGCTCGCGCCGGCGGCCAACCTCTACATGGAGACCGGCCGCATCGCCGTGCCCGGAAAAATCACCTGGGAAGATGCGGATGAATGACTACCAGGCCCAGCTTTTCGCCCTCCAGCCGCCGGGGCGCGCGCTCCCTGTGGAGCCGGCGAGCGTCTGGGGGCGTCTCCTGGACGGGCTCGCGCAGGAGTTCGCCCGCGCGGAACAGCGGGCGGACGACCTCGTGAGCGAATCCGATCCGCGCGAGGCACCGCAGCTTTTGCCCGACTGGGAGCGCGTCTGCGGCCTTACCGGGGAGTGCCC
>CAMWVJ010000283.1 GCA_947177645.1 uncultured Desulfovibrio sp. | reverse complement strand
GTGCATATAAGGTGCATAGCCATTTGGGCTAAAATCAAATGACGACACTATCTAGTGCAGCAAGTACACCGTCCCCCAGGGCGCTCCCGAAAATGGGCACGCGCATGGTGGCGAAGTCCGCCAGGCTCCCCACAGCCAGCTTGGCAATGTCCTCGGGCTCGTCCTTGTTGCCCCAGTAGCCGCGCGCGAGCGCGAGGAAGAGGAACATGGCGCAGGCCGGCAGCAGCGTCTCATAAAGCTCAAAGCGCGCCAGCTGCCAGCGGGTGATCTTGCCCTTCTTCCGCGCGGTATACATGTACTTGTGCCGCGCCGCGAACAGGGTCACGGCGCTCGCAAAGCCGTTGAGCAGCCGATAGGCGTTCTGCGCCCGCAAGAAGCCGCTCCGGCTCGAGGGGTCATAGTCCGGGTTGCTCTGCTTCACCATGCTGTCGGCAAAGGCCACGGCCTGCTCGTGGAACTCGCTGTCGATGTTGATGCCGTAGCGCATGTCCTTGGCGCCCTGAAGCTCGGAGAGCTTCTTGGTGTAGGCCGCCATCCACACGGCCGCCGTGGCCGTCGCGTCCACAGCGACAATGGGCAACATCCCCAGGTTCACCACGTCGTCCCAAGAGATTTCCTTCCCGCCCACCTGAAGGCTCGCCGGGCGCTTGCCGGGGTTGAAATTGGCGATGTTGCGCTGCAAGTCCTGGTCGATATTGTTCATGCGGCTCTTCATGTAAGGGGAGACCGCCCATATCTCCCGAATGGCGAGCGGATGGCGCCCCATGTGCGCCATGCTGCGCAGCATGGGCGCGGTGCCGAGGTCGCCCATGGCCGGGAACACGGCCGTCATCTGGAGCGCCGCCACCTTGATATTCCACGCGAGGCCCCAGGGCACGAGATAACGGCGCACGAAGTTGGCGGTCATCACCGCCACGTCGCCCTTGGGCGGCGGCTCCTGCCTGACGAGCCCGCGCAGGTTCGGCCGGATGGCGTCATAATCCTGCCGGCCGTAAGCCCGCGTATATTCGGCGCGGAACATGGCCCCCTGCGTCACCTTGTCCGCGCGCCGCGTGATCTCCCCCAGCTCGATGAGGCGCACCACGTCATTGATATGTTCCATGATGATGCCCGTGTTGAGCCGCACGGGCAGGCCCGGCGCGCGATCCGTACGCGCCTGCGTATGCCCGCGCTTTGCCGCGGGCACGGCGAACACGCTCTCATTGCGCGAAAGCAGGTCTTCCTTCTCGCTCCATTGCGCCACCTGCTGCGAAACATTGGGGTCATAGCGCACGGGATAATAGCCGCCGCGCAAGCTGACGACATTGCCCTCGCCATCCGCCACGCGGAAGGGCGCGGCCTCCACCCCCTTGGGGAGAAAGCCGAACATCCGCTCATGCACTTTCTGCGTATCCGCCCACTGCGTTGCCAGCGCGTCCCAAATGCCTTGCACGGCCTGCCAGTCCGCGGCGCTCAGGAGCCCGTGCCGGTTGCCCTTGGGCGTATCCCTGGTGCCCCGCGCCGCGTTGAAGGCCCGCGTGGCCATGCCGTCGCCCACGAGCTCGGCCAGCGTGTCATAGTCAAGATCGGGATAGCCCGTGATGAGCCGGGCCATGTTGGATTCATTGCCCATATTGAGCGCCAGCGAGAGCACCATGTCCGCGGTCCAGCCCTTGCCATAGGCCTCGCGCAGGCTTTCCGGCAAGGCCACCGGCTTGCCGTCCTGCCCCTTGAGCATCAGGTGCTTGCCGTACTTCTTCTCCCAGGCGGCAACGCTTTGGGAAAGGTGCACGAGATGCGGCGCCATGGCTCCGCTGATCTGCCCCACGCGCGCCCGCGCCCGCTCCTCGCCGGCCAGCATCTCGTTGAACATCTCCTCCATGGGGCCGGCTTCGCCCTGGCCCGTCACGTTCTGGAAGCCGTCCGCCTTGCGCATCTGCCAGCGCAGGGAGTCAATGGCCGCATACAGGCTGCGCGCGCCGTCCTGGATGCTGCGGCGCACGGTATTGGCCGGGGCATTGCCCGCATCCGGCAAGTCGCGCATGGCCGCCACCGCCGCCTCTTCCAAAAGGCGAACCTTGGCGGCCTCGCTCTTCCTCGCGTCCGCGCGCTCGTTGTAGCCCGCGTGGCGCAGGTACTTGAGCAGGTTCTCCACCTCTTCCATCTCAAAAGGCGTGAGTCCGCCAAGGCGCAGGGTGCCATTGCCGAGCGAGATGCCCGTGGCCGGGTTGACGCCGTTCAAAAGCCAGTCCGCGAAGCTCGGGGCCACGGCGCCCGCGTCCTCTTCGGCAACGGTCTTCTGCACCAGCTCGCGCAGGGAGAAGGTGGCGAGCACCGGGTCCACGCCGCCGCGCATGGTCCCGAGCCCGAAGCGCCCGAGCAGCTTGCGCAGCGCCGCCGTATACAGCGGCGGGAAGGTGCCGGGCTTGGCCGCGGCCGTGGCCTTGGCGAGCGATACCAGCTTGTCCCGGCGTTGCAGATAGTCGCGGGAAAGGTGCATGAGCTCATTGGCGATGCGCATGAGGTCGTCAAGGAAGATATGCCCGGCCTCGTGCGGCACCGTGGAGAGGTTCTTGTCCGCAAACACGCGAATGGCCGCTTCTTGGGGGGAGAGCGTCACAGAACCGCGGATGCCGCCGGGCGCCTGATGCTGTTCTGTTGCCTGATAAAAAGTATTCAGGATGGAGATGGCCGCATCGTCAAAAACGACAAAGCAACGCCCATCCTGCCAGCCATCATACGTGATGCCCTTGACTCCCAGATCATTCAACGCCAGTGAAGCGGCACGGTCCGAGCCAAGCCTGATTGCCAGTTCCTCGTATATTTGTTTGCCGTCCCGGATAACAACGAACGCATCAGGATTATCCTGCAGCCACTGTTCCGCCTTCGCCTTGCTCCTGAACCTGGGGGCGCCCTCAGGTTCCCAGCCGCCGGGATGTTTTATCCAGAAAGTCTTGCCGCTGGCTGTCGTTTCAATGGTGGGATAAGAGCTTTCCAGCGTCAGTCCGTGGCGCTCTGCAAGAGTATG
>CAMWVJ010000282.1 GCA_947177645.1 uncultured Desulfovibrio sp. | reverse complement strand
TTTTATCTTCCTTGCCGGAACCAAAAAATCTTATTTTTTAGGATTCTTCCGGCACCAGCACCCGTCTTCCGCTTCGCTCCAGACGGATATGGAATTCCTCTATCAAGAGGGCGTTTTAGTCTCTCCACATTTGTTGGTGGCGAACCCTGGCGACATTCCGGCATAGAAAGGTAGATGCAAAAACAGGGCCGCCGCACCTTGTGATGCGACGGCCCTGTGAGGACGCTGTTGTGCTGCGGGAGCGGCTAGAGGCTTTTGCCCACCATGCGCACGAGGCGCAGGAGCTGGTTGGTGAAGCCGGCCTCGTTGTCGTACCAGATGAGGAGCTTGACCATGGTCTCGCGCAGCACTTGGGTGGAGAGCGCGTCCACCACGCCGCCGTAGGTGCTGCCGCGGTAGTCGATGGAGACGAGCGGCTCCTCGGAATAGCCGAGGTTCTCATGCAGGGCGCCGAGGCTCGCCGCCCTGAGCGCGGCATTGACCTCCTCGGCGGTGCAGCGCTTTTCCACCTCGCAGGTAAGGTCCACGAGGGAGCAGTCAAAGGTGGGGATGCGCACGGACATGCCGTTGATGCGCCCCGCGAGCTCGGGCATCACCACGCCCACGGCCTTGGCCGCGCCCGTGCTCGACGGCACCATGGAGACCCCGGCCGTGCGGCCGCGCCGCCAGTCCTTGTGGGTGCCGTCGAGGATGCGCTGGCTCATGGTGTAGGAGTGGATGGTGGTCATGAGGCCGTGGTCAAAGCCGAAGTTCTCGTGGATGACCTTGACCGCCGGGGCGAGGCAGTTGGTGGTGCAGGACGCGGCCGAGAGGATGTTGTCCTTGGCCGGGTCATAGATGTCCTGGTTCACGCCCATGACGATCATGGCGTCCACGCCCTTGCCCGGCGCCGAGATGATGACCTTTTTCGCGCCGCATTCCAGATGGCGCGCAAGGCCCTCGCGGTCCTTGATGGTGCCGGTGCTCTCCACCACCATGTCCACGCCGAGGCGCCCCCACTCCCACTCGCCGGCCTTGCAGCGCGTCACCGTGATGTGGCGGCCGTTGACGATGAGGCCGTTCTCGTCGTGCCCCACCTCACCCGGGAAGGTGCCGTAGGTGGAGTCGTACTTCAGCAGATAGGCCAGGGCGTCGTTGGAGGCCCGGGCGTTGATGGCCGTGAAGATGATCTCGTCGTCATTGGCGAGCAGGCGGAGGAGGTAGCGGCCGATGCGGCCAAAGCCGTTCATTCCCAGTGTGACGGGCATGCGTGCTCCTTGCGGCTTGGCATTGTCATGCCTGTGCAGTGTGGCGCGTCTGTGCTGCGCGAATACTGCCGAAATTATCCGTCAAAAACAGCCTTTCAGGATTCTTCCGGCACCAGCACCCGTCTGGCGCTTCGCGCCAGCCGGGACATGGAATATCCCCCATCCACGCTCTGTTTCGGTGCGTGGAGACAAGGGGCGGCCTTACGCCTTGCCCGCGGAGCCCATGACATCGCGGATCTTGTGGGCCACCATTTCCTTGACGGCCTCGCGCGCGGGCGCGAGGTAGGAGCGCGGGTCGAACTGCTCGGGATGCTCCACGAAGAACTGGCGGATGGTGGCCGTCAGCGCGAGGCGGATGTCGGTATCCACGTTGATCTTGCACACGCCCATGGTGGCCGCCTTGCGCAGCATGTCTTCGGGCACGCCCCTGGCGCCGCCCACCTTGCCGCCGTACTCGTTGCAGAGCTTGACGAACTTTTCCGGCACGCTGGAGGCGCCGTGCAGCACCAGCGGATAGCCCGGGAGCTTGGCGCTGATGGCCTCGAGCCGGGGGAAGTCCAGCTTGGCGTCGCCCTTGAACTTGTACGCGCCGTGGCTCGTGCCGATGGCCACGGCCAGCGAGTCGCAGCCGGTGCGGTCAACGAAGTCCACCGCCTGGTCCGGGTCGGTGTAGACATGCTCGGCCGAGGAGACATGCTCCTCCACGCCGGCGAGCTTGCCGAGCTCCGCCTCGACCCACACGCCGCGCGGATGCGCGTAGTCCACCACCTTCTTGGTGAGGGCGACATTTTCCTCATAGGGCAGGTGCGAGCCGTCGATCATGACCGAGGTGAAGCCGCCGTCGATGCAGTCGCGGCACATCTCGAAGGTGGGGCCATGGTCGAGGTGGACGACGACGGGGATGCCCGGGTCTTCCTGAAGGGCGGCTTCCACGAGCTTCATGATGTAGACCTGGCCCGCATATTTGCGCGCCCCGGCCGACACCTGCAGGATGACCGGCGATTTCTCCTCGGCGGCCGCCCACATGATGCCCTGGATGATCTCCATATTATTGACGTTGAACGCGCCGATGGCATAGTGGCCCGCATAGGCGGCCGCGAACATCTCCTTGGGTCCGACAAGCGGCATGGCTGTCCTCCTTGCATCCGGGCTTGGGTTCTGGTGGGCCGGGCCGCACCCGGCCGAAAAAAGATGCCCTGATAGTGCCACAGATGGCCGCAAAGCGCAAAGGCAAACTTCAGCCGGCGCGATGCCGCGGGAGCCTTGAAGCTGCCCCCCGGCGCGGCGGCATGCTCACGCTCCTTGGGCCACTCCCCGTATACCGCATGTGCGGCCGGCGCAGGCGATGGCCCTCGCGGCGTCGGCCATGCTCACCGGCGCCTTGTGGTCATAGATGCGGTAGTCGGCGCGGCGCGCCTCGGGGGTGAAGCTCGGCATGAGCACATTGGCCCCGGCCCGGAGGCCGGCAGCCTGCCCGCCTGGGGAAAGGCTCGCCAGCGCCGTGGTGGCCGGGAGGTCGGCCTCGGGGAGGGCCAGGCGCAGCACGGAGAGGACGCGCAGGTTCTGCGCCGCCGTGCCCCCCGGGGCGCTTGCGAGCGGCGTTTCCGCCTGCGGGATAAAGGGGCCGGCGCCGCACATGGCAACGCCCAATTCCCGCGCGAGGAGGATGTCGTCCGCCAGCGATTCGGGCGACTGCCCCGGAAGGCCGGTCATGAAACCCGTGCCCGTGGCATAGCCGAGGGCCTTGAGCACATGCAATG
>CAMWVJ010000281.1 GCA_947177645.1 uncultured Desulfovibrio sp. | reverse complement strand
CCTACAAGGTCGAGCTCATTGAGAATCTCCCCGGCGATACCGTCTCGCTCTACACCTGCGGCGACTTCACCGATCTTTGCCGCGGCCCGCATGTGCCGCACACGGGCTTCGCGCGCGCCGCGAAGCTCATGAGCGTGGCCGGCGCCTACTGGCATGGCGACGAAAAAAATCCCATGCTTTCGCGCATCTACGGCACGGCCTTCGCCGACCAGAAAAGCCTCGACGCGTATCTTCGCCAGTTGGAAGAAGCCAAGCGCCGCGACCACCGCAAGCTCGGCCGCGAGCTCTCGCTCTTCACCTTCCATGAGGACGTGGCGCCCGGCATGGTGTTCTGGCTGCCCAAGGGCATGCTCGTGCGCACCATCCTCGAGGACTTCTGGCGCAAGGAGCATCTGCGCCGCGGCTACGACATCGTGCAAGGGCCGCAGCTTCTGCGCGTGGAGACGTGGCAGCGCTCCGGCCACTACGACCACTACCGCGAGAACATGTATTTCACGCAGATAGAGGAAGACGCCTACGGCATCAAGCCCATGAACTGTATCGGGCACATGCTCCTCTACAGGCACGAGCTGCACAGCTACCGCGACCTGCCGCAACGCTATTTCGAACTCGGCGTGGTGCACCGCCACGAAAAGAGCGGCGTGTTGCACGGGCTTTTGCGCGTGCGCCAGTTCACGCAGGACGACGCGCACATCCTCTGCACGCCCGAGCAGTTGCAGGACGAGATTCTGGGCGTCATCCAGCTCATCCGCGCCCTCATGGAACTTTTTGACTTCGAGTACAAGGTGGCCATCTCCACCCGCCCCGAGAACAGCATTGGCACGGACGAAGCCTGGGAGCAGGCCACGGGCGCGCTCATAAGCGCCGTGGAGGCGGCGGGCCTCCCGTACGAGATCAACGCGGGCGACGGCGCCTTCTACGGCCCCAAGATCGATGTGCGCCTCCTCGACTCGCTGGGCCGCGAGTGGCAGTGCTCCACCATCCAGGTGGACTTCACCCTGCCCGAGCGCTTCGACCTCGTTTATGTAGGGCAGGACGGCGAGCGCCACCGGCCGGTCATGGTGCACAGGGCCATCATGGGCTCGGTGGAGCGCTTCATCGGCGTGCTCATCGAGCACTATGCAGGTGCCTTGCCCACCTGGCTCGCGCCGGAGCAGGCGCGCCTGCTCACGGTGACGGACGAGGCCGCGGAAGCGGCGAAGCGCCTGCGCGCCGAGCTGCTCGCCCTCGGCATCCGCACCGGCGAGGACACGCGCAACGAGAAGCTGGGCTTCAAGGTGCGCGAGGCGCAGCTCGCCAAGGTTCCCTATATGTTGGTTGTCGGTGAGAAGGAAGTGCAGGCCGGCGGCGTGAGCGTGCGCCTGCGCAGCGGCGAGAACGTGGGGCTCAAGTCCGTGGCGGAGGTGGCCGCCCTCATCCGCGCGGACGCGGAGGAGCCCTTCAAGCGAGGAGGGATGCGCTATAGCTTCTCCTAACATGAGAATGCGCCGCGACATGCCGCAGGACGGCGTGAGGCGCAACGAGACCATCCGTGCGCGCGAGGTGCGCGTCATCGGCGCCGAGGGCGACCAGCTCGGCATCCTGCCGCGCAACGAGGCCATCGCGCTGGCCAAGGAGGCCGGGCTCGACCTCGTGGAGGTGGCCTCCAATTCCGAGCCGCCTGTCTGCCGCATCATGGACTACGGCAAGTTCAAGTACGAGCAGCAGAAAAAGAAGGCCGAGGCCAAGAAGCGCCAGAGCGTCGTGCAGATCAAGGAGATCAAGGTCCGCCCCAAGACCGACGACCACGACTACGAGACCAAGCTCAGGCACATCCGCCGCTTCCTCGAGGACGGCGACCGCTGCAAGGTGACGGTGTTCTTCCGCGGGCGCGAGATCGTCCACAAGGACCGCGGCGTGGCCATCCTCGAGCGCATGGTGCAGGACTTGGCCGATGTGGCCAAGATGGAGCAGGAGCCGCGCGCCGAGGGCCGCACCCTCCAGATGCTCCTCGTGCCGAAAAAATAATCCCCTTGCGGCCGCAAGGTTTTTGCGGCACTATGCAGCCCCGGCGTCCGGGATGGCCGCCGGAACCACAAGGAGTGCGTCATGCCCAAGATCAAGACCCGGCGCGCCGCCGCCAAGCGTTTCCAGCTCACCGGCAGCGGCAAGTACCGCCGCCGGCGCCAGAATATGCGCCACATCCTCACCAAGAAGTCCCCGGGCCGCAAGATGCGCCTCGGCCAGGCCACCCTGGTGGACCAGGCCAACGAGAAGGCCGTGCGGCGCATGCTGCCCAACGGCTAGCAGGTTTTTACGGGGCCGCGCCGTGCGCGGCCGTCCGGGCGAGCGCGCCCGGCCCGGCACAACGGGCCCGGGCCTTGCGGCGTCCGCTTCCCGGTGCGCCCGGCGCCCGGGAATTTGAAGTACACTACCCCCGGCGGGCATGCCTCCGCCTTGCCGGGCGAAGGAGGGATCACCCATGCGTGTGAAGAGAGGAATGACCACCCACCGCCGGCACAAAAAATTTCTTGATGCGGCCAAGGGTTTCCGCGGCGCCCGTCACCGCCTGTACCGCACCGCCCGCGAGGCCGTCGAGCGCGCGTGGCAGAATTCCTTTGCCGGGCGTAAGCAGCGCAAGCGCGATTTCCGCGCGCTGTGGATCATGCGCATCAACGCCGGCTGCCGCCTGGGTGGCCTTTCCTACAGCCGCTTCATGCACGGCCTGAAGGCCGCGGGCATCGCCCTCAACCGCAAGGTCCTCGCCAACCTCGCCATTGAGCGCAAGGACGATTTCGCGGCCGTGGTCGAGCTGGCGAAAGCCGCCCTCAAGAAGTAGGGGCGCGCCGCCGCATTTGCCGGGCGGTGCCCTGCCGCCCGGGCACCTTGCGAGCATGGGGGATTCCATGGATCTCATGGCAGCATTGGAGGCTCTGGCGCCGGAACTGGAAAAAGGGCTCAGTGAGGCCGGCTCGCTGGACGCCCTCGAGGAGCTA
This sequence comes from uncultured Desulfovibrio sp., assembly GCA_947177645.1. GTDB lineage: Bacteria > Desulfobacterota > Desulfovibrionia > Desulfovibrionales > Desulfovibrionaceae > Desulfovibrio. The sequence goes on along the minus strand of CAMWVJ010000281.1, from coordinate 33 downwards.
CGCGTGGAGTTCCTGGGCCGCAAGGGCCGGCTC
>CAMWVJ010000280.1 GCA_947177645.1 uncultured Desulfovibrio sp. | reverse complement strand
GGGCGAGCGCTTGTCCGTGCCGCCGAAGCGCCGCAGCCAGCCAGTGCCAGGGTCAGCGCGCACAGCAGCAGCATGGTCCGCTTGATCTCTTTCCTGCCGGAGGAAGGTGAGGATGCCCAAGGCGAGCCTGAGCAGGGCCTGCGCCCAGAGCGGCATGGCATTACTTCCTCAGCCGCGCGAGCTTTGCGAGCTTCGCGGCCTTGTCATCGGCGTTGGTGGCTTTGCCGAAATTGGCCCCCAGAGCGTTGACGATGGCGTACAGCCAGCGCCAGACGATATGCGCGTCCTCCCTCGGGCGGGGCAACGTGGCCGCAATGACCGCGCAGACAGCGATAACCAGAGTGGCCCACCCTTCCCAGGTGGCAGGGAGCCACGCGAGCATCAGATTCACGAGCTCGGCAGCCGGGTCAGCCGCGTTTTCGGTGACGCCATCTGCGGCCCACAAAAGGCAGGGCACGAGCACCACGAACAGCAGAAAGAAGATGACCATGATGGGTTTGCGGTGTCGCATTTTCCCCTCCCTCACTCGCAATGGGTGCGCTTCATCCAGCCCGTGGTGAACACCCTCTGACTCGGCTTCTTGGCGGCCAGTTCCAGGTAGTGCGCACCCTGCATGGCGTTCAGCGCGTGGACAAGGGCGGCTTCATCGGCTCGCCCCGCCAGAATGGCCCGGAGCGCCGCGAGCGTCTTGGGGCCGATAGCCCCGTCGATTTTGAGGTCCGGGAAAAGCTGGCGGCCCCCCTGGTAGTTGAAGGCGTTGCAGACGAGCTGTACCTTCCTGCCTGCCCCGGCCTTGCCCAGGTTGACGGCCTGCTCGAAGATTTCACCTGCGAGGGCCTGGGGAAGCGTACCGAGGCCCAGACGATCCCACCATTCGACCTTGTACCAGTCCTCCACCAGCGAGCGCAGCTCCGGGATGGTGGCAAGGGTTTTGTTGAGCACCGAAGGCTTTGTGCCCACGGAGCGCTTCCACTTGTCCACGATGGGCCAGCCCTGCCAGGCGGGGAAGAAGTTGCGGGCGATGCCTGCGTAGGTCTCCCCGCCGCGGTCGGCGGCATTGTTGCTATAGCCGCCCTCATACTGCGCGAGCGGCGCATAGGCGGTGGCGAAATCAGCCATTGTTCTCGCCTCCCGTTTCGGCTTCGGCGGCGGACGGCTCCCCGGCGCTCTCGGCGGGTTCGTCCGGGGCCGGGGGCTGCTGTTCGCCTTCCGCCTCTGGTTTATCCGGCGTGGATTCCCCGGACTCGGGCTGTCCGCCGCTGGGCGGCTGAGGTTCCTTGGAGGTTTTGGCGCTCCGCGCCTTCTTGGGGGCCTCCACTCTTTCGGCGAGGCCCATCTTGATGAGGTCCAGAGCCACATCTTCGGGGAGGGTCGGGCAAGCGCCCGGCCCCCACTGCTCCGAACCGTTGTCCAGCGTGCAGAAAAGCCGGACGGTCATCGTCTTTTTGGCCATGAGATCATCTCCCCCGGCGTCTCCGGTGTCCCCGGTGTCGTCCGGATTTTACTGGCCTGGCGGATTATCCATGCGCAGGCGGACTATGGCGACGAACAGGTCTGTCATTGCCGATCATCAGACGGCCTTGATCTTCACCGTCCAGCCGCAGTGGCGCGTCATGGGCAGCGGCCGCGATTCCGCAATGGTGAAGATGCCGGACGGGTCCTCCTGCTCGAACTGCTTGGCGAAGATTTTCGCGGGCCCGGCGCACTTGACGTCCACGGGACGCGCGAACTCAATGACGCTCTCCGCGTCACGGGCCAGCAGCAGGGCGCAGTCGGGGTCGATGTAGTACTTGGTCTGGCCGTCGATGCCTTTGTAGGTGGCATTGTGCGTCCAGATGTTGAGGCCGTTCCAGATGCCCTTGAGCTTTGCCCCCACGCGCGGGGACATATTGCCGATGTCGATGCGACGGTTGTCCAGGGTGTCCCTGACATCGGCATGGCGGCGGAAGGCCGTCCAGGCGTTCTTGCCAAGGATGAGGTCCGTGGCGGAAAGGCCGCTCGTGTCCTCCTGGATGAGGAGGTTGTAGTCCTCCACAGTGCCGATGAGGTCGGAATCCTCATTGCTCCAGACCGCGGAGCCGGTGAGAACCACGGTGTGGTTTTGCGGGCGCCGGAAGTCCACCGTGTAGGTCTTGACGATCTCGCCCTCGACCATGTCGTAGAGGTCGATGCGGCCGTCCACGGCAGCCTGGGCGCACATGATCTCAACCATGCGGTCGATGTCGTCCCGGTGGGCGTCCATGTCATTCGCAATGGCGCGCTCCACGGGGTTCACGGCCGGGTCATAGGGCGTGTAGCCCTCTTGCGTCTTGAGCAGGTCGGCCGCGTGGAACACGCGCTTGGGCCGGAAACGGGGAGCGCGCACATAGCCCACGCTGAGCACGTCGCTCTTGCGCATGGTGCCCGCGTCGTGGTTGGTGATGGCGGGCAGGATGCTTGCGCCGCGAAGCGAGGTCTGCACCTCGAGGACGTCCACGCCCTTGGGGTCCTGCGGGCGGAAAAAGTGCGTGAAAAGGTCGTATTTGGGCGGGCGCAGATTGATGACGCCCGTGAGCACACGCGGGGTGAAGTAGTCGAGTTCCATGATTCCCTCCTAGGCGTCGCCGCCGTCATTTTCGGGGGCTTTGTCGCCGGAAGCGTCAGCCCAGGTAACGGACGAATAGATGCCCACGCCGCGCAGGGCGGCGAGGGCCTGACGCTCTTCTTCGTCGGTGACGCCGTCCGCGAAGATGAGCTCCTCGGCCACCACGCTCGCGTGGATGTAGACATCGGCGAGCGCCTTGCCGGAGGCCGGGACCTCCACCTCACCGGCAAGGATGCCGGTGACGGTGCGATCCTTGGTCCAGAGGCCGAGTTCGCCGTCATCGGTGCGGCCGAGCACCGCCCCGGCGGGCAGCGTTGTGCCGGGGATGCCGGTGAGGTTCATCCTGGCGAGGACCGGGGGATGATCGTTGAGGAAGGCGGGGCGCTGGTAGCGTGCAAGCTCCTGCATGGTGGTGTCCTCCTACAT
>CAMWVJ010000279.1 GCA_947177645.1 uncultured Desulfovibrio sp. | reverse complement strand
TCGTGGCCCACCCCTTCAACCCCTCCTATCTGCTCCCCCTGGTGGAGCTGTGCGGCGGGAAATACACCGCGCCCGGGGTCATCGACCGGGCCAAGGCCATCTACGAAAGCTGGGGCAAGGTGTGCGTGGTCTGCCAGAAGGAGGTCAAGGGCTTTGTGGCCAACCGCATCAACTGGGCCTGCATGGACGTATGCAAGGAACAGATCTGGGGCGGCGTGTGCTCCGCTGAGGACATGGACAAGGCCATCATGTTCGGCCCCGGCCTGCGCATGGCCATGATCGGCCAGACCCTGGCCACCAGCCTGGGCGTAGAGGGCGGCTTCTCCAAGTTCAACGAGAAATACGGCCACCCCCACGACCCCAGGTTCGATATCCTGGCGGCCGGCGTGGACGAGATCCTCCAGCACCACACCGAGGAGGAGGGCAGGGACCCGGACTCCGCCAACGCCTACCTGAACAGGATGCTCATCGAGGTGCTGAAGCTGAAGCATTTGATGTGACGCAAAATATGGTACAAAAAGGGGCAGACGCGGCGCGTCTGCCCCTGAAAAATGCCCATAAATTATTCTCCGCGCCCCGGGTCTGCCGCTGAACCCGCCCGACGGCGGCGCCGGCCCCCGGCAGGCGCCGCGGAGAAGGGCCCCCCCGCCACCGGCGGCGCAGGAAGGCGGGGCTTGACCGCGCCGTATTTCCCCCTGGCCTCGTGGGGGCAGACCTCGACGCATTTCCCGCAGCGGACGCATTTGTCCCCGTCCACCACGCAGATCAGACCTTCGCCTCCGGAAATGGCCCCGGCAGGGCATACCTCCATGCACTTCGTGCAGCCCTGGCACTTGTCCGGGTCGCAGTACACAGTGTAATACGCTTTGCAGACCATGGCGGGACAGCGCTTCCGGCGGCTGTGCTGCTCCCACGCGTCGGCATACTCCCGCAGGGTATACAGGACGTTCTCCGCCGCCTTCTGCGCCAGGGGGCATCCCCCGGCGGCGGCGATGACCTGGCACAGCTCGCGCATCAACGGGATGTCGTCCGGCTGGCTCCGGCCGGACACCGCGTCCTCCGCCATCAGGGCGAGCTGGGTCAGCCCGTCCCGGCACATGACACTTTTGCCGCAGGCAGACGCCCGGGCCAGCCGGATGCATTGCAGCGCCCAGTCCACCGGGCACCCGCCCTCCGCCAGCACCGGCAGCTCAGGCAGCTCTACGGTACAGATATGTTCCATACTCCGCCCTCCTCACTTTTTGGTGTATTCCGTCCACATTTTGACCCGCTTCAAATCAGGCCGCAGGTCGCATTGCAGGCACCGCCCGGACTCGCAGTCCGCCTGGCCGCAGGCAAACCCCTCCGTGACCGGCGCGAAGTCCTGCCGGCGTTCCTGCGCAGGGCGGACCTCCGGTTCCTGCCGGGGGATAGCCGCGAAGCCCTCCGCCCCGCCAATGTCCGGATCCCTGCGCCGCTCCACCAGCGTTTCGTCGATCACGCCGTCGCCGCCCAGGTACTGGTCCATAAGGACCGCCGCGTCCCTGGCCCCGGCGATGGCGTCGATGAGGAACTTTGTCCCGGTGATCACGTCGCCCGCGGCGAACACCCCTTCCACAGAGGTTTGATAGCCGCTTTTTCCGGTGGCCGGGTCGATGGGATAACCGAAGCGGTTCAGCTCCAGGCCAAAAGCGTCCGTCAGGCCGGTGGCCTGCCCCGCGGCGAACACGATGGCGTCACAGGGGATGACCTGGGTGCTGTCCGGCACGGCCTCCTCCACCAGCGCCCCGGTATCCGGGTCGAAGCGGAAGCTGCTGACCTTGTGGACCCGCAGACCGGTCACTTGCTCCGGCGTACCCAGGATGGCCTCGCAGGAGCGGCAGTCCAGCAGCGCCGCCCCCTCCGCCACCGACAGGTCCCGTTCCTCCGGGCTGGCCTGAGAGGCGTTTTCCTCCAGACACACCACGTGGACCGCCTTGCCCATGCGCAGCAGGGTGCCCGCCGCGTCGAAGGCCACATTGCCGCCGCCGATGACGCACACCGTTTCGCCCAGCTCCAGCGGCGTGCCCAACCGCTGGGCCTGGAGCAGTTCAAGGGCGGAATAAACCTGTTTGAAATCCGAACCGGGCAGATAGGTGAGCTTTTTGCCCACGCTGGTGCCGATGGCCACCAGCACCGCGTCGTAGTCCTGTTTCAGCTCCGCCGCGTTGGCGATGGGGTGGCCGCACTCCAGCTTCACCCCGCTGTCCAGGATGACCTGCACCTCGTCCAGCACGGCTTTCGTGGGGATGCGGTATTCCGGCATCCCGGAGGTCATGTGGCCGCCGGGGATATTTTTTGCCTCGAACACGGTGACGTCGTGGCCCTTTTTGTTCAGGTAATAGGCGGCGGTCAGGCCGCAGGCCCCCGCGCCCACAACGGCCACCCGTTTCCCTGTCCGGGGGGCGCAGGCCAAGTACTGCCCCCGCCACACCTGCTCGCCGTCGTGCTCGGCGGCGTACCGCTTCAGATTGCGGATGGACACCGGATCGTTGAGGCCCTGCCGCTTGCAGCCGCCCTCACAGCGGTTATTGCACACCAGCCCCAGCGCGTGGGGGAAGGGCACCTTTTCCCGGATGATGCCCACCGCCTCGGAGCAATTGCCCTCGTGGACAGCGCGGATATAGGCGGGTATGTCAATGTGGGCGGGGCACTCCGCCTGACAGGGGATCAGAGCCTGCTCCCGGGGCAGGTCGGGGCGGAACAGCCCCTCCACATCCTGGAGCGCCCCGGTGGGGCACACCTCCACGCAGGCTCCGCAGAAGCGGCACCCCGCGTCGGCCAGGGGCAGATCCCCCTCGGTGCCGATGTAAATCTCATCGCCCAGCTTTTTGTAGTCGATGACGCCCACGCCCCGCACGTCCCGGCACACCCGGACGCAGCGGCCGCACTGGATGCAGCGCTCCATCTCCCGGACGATGAGGGGGTTGACGGCGTTGATGTGGTTGGATTCCCGGTGGACGGTGCGCATCCGGGCGTGGACGCTGCCCAGAT
>CAMWVJ010000278.1 GCA_947177645.1 uncultured Desulfovibrio sp. | reverse complement strand
CCCCGGGCCGGCGCCCGGGGGCGCTGCGGCCCGACAGCGTCCTCTCCGCCCCCGCAGGCGGCGGGACAATCCTTCTGCTGGATACAAAGTGGAAAATCGTTGAGCCCGGTGCCCCCAATTTCGGTGTCGCGCAGGCGGATCTGTACCAGATGTATGCCTATGGGAAAAAATATGCGGCAAAAAGAGTTGTCCTGCTCTATCCCCAGGCCGGGGATATGCGGATCGACCCGCATGCGGGCTTTAGCGTGGCCCGCAGTTTCAGTTCCGGGGACGGCGTGATGCTCGATGTTGTTTTTCTTGACCTCAAGCATCCGCAGGCGGGCATTCCGGCCCTGCTGGCTTCCCTGCAATCAGCGCATTTTCCGTCCGTGGCTGGCCGCTGAGCGCCTCTGAAAGCACTTCCGCAAGCGAGGTGTCGCCGCGGCTGTAGGCGTCGCGGCGGGCGGCCTTGAGGCGGGTGCGATTGGCGGCGACGCGGGCAGGTTCAGTCGGCGGGGCGATGCCCGCGGCAATAGCGGCTGCGTCCTTTGCAAATTCCGCAAGCTCGCCTTGCGGCTGCGTGAGGGCCTGCAAACGGGCCGCCAGCTCCGGCGCCGGGAAGAAGCGCAAGCCCTGCATGCCGGCGGCAAGCGCCTCGCGCGGGCGTCCCTCGGCCTCGCGCAGCTCCATGAGCCTCAGCCAGCCGCCGCGCCACAGCGGCTCGCGTGTAAGCGCTTCCGCAACAGCATCGCCGTGCGCCTGTGCCGTTGCGGCGGAAAGCTCCTGCGCGGGGCCTTGCGGAAGCTCCAGCCAGCAGGAAAGGCCGGCATCGAGCCGCATGGCATAGCCGTCCAGCCGTCCGAGCAGGTGCAGGTCTGGCTTCAGGTGTTTTCCGTGGCGGCGCATGAGGAGTTCGCCGTTGGCCGTGTCGTGCACGAAGCGGCCCGGCGTGGTGCTGGTGTGGTGGATGATGCGGCTCTCCGGCGCCACGGCGAGCTTGCGGCCCTGCGCCATGAGGGTGAGGCAGAGGTCCATGTCCTCATAGCCGTTGCGGTAGCCCTCGAAAAAGCCCCCCGCCTCCCGGAAGAGCTGCGCCGGCAGCATGAGGGCCGCGCCGGTGATGGCCTGGAGCGGCCGCGGCCGGTTTATCACAGGATGGTCGCCCGGGAAAAATTCATAGAGATGCCCCACGCGGAAAAAGGGCGAAAACGTGATTCCGCAATGCTGGAGCCGGCCATCGGGATAGAGCAGGCGCGGCCCCACGGCGCCCACGCGGCCCTTGAAGGCGCCGAGCAGGGGTGGGAGCCAGCCCTCGGTGCAGAGGGTGTCATTGTTGAGGAAGAAGAGCATCTCGCCCGTGGCGGCCTGTGCGCCGGTATTGCAGGCGCGGGCGAAACCCAGGTTTTCCGGCATGCGGAGCAGCCGGAAGCCCGGGCCGAAGAGCTCGCGCCCCAGCGGCGGCAGGGCCGCGGGCGTGGCGTCCGTTGAGCCGTTGTCCACCACAAGCACTTCAAGGTCCGCGCCGGCGCTGTGCGCGGCCAGCGAGCGCAGGCAGGCGGCCGTAAGCTCCACGAGGTTCCAGGCCGGGATGATGACGGAAACGCGCATGCCGCCCCCCTTTCAGCGTTGGCCCGCGCGCCACGCCGCGGCGGCGGCCACGAAGTTGGGCGCCCAGCACGGGACGGCCGGCGCGAAAATGTGGGTATAGGCGCCCCAGGTGCGCCCGCACACAACGCCGTCCCCGGCTTTTTTCCCGCTGGTTGCCGCGGCGCCCGTGCCGCTCCCGCGGGAAAGTTCCAGCGCCGGCGCCGGCGCGTCCGCCTCGCGCACACAGCGCGAATAGTGGAATTCATGGCCGCGCAGGCTGTGCCCCACGGGAAAGAAAGGATTTGCGGCCCTGACTGTTCCCTCCACATAGCCGAGGCCCTGCGGCCGGGGCGTCCATACGGCGCGCAAGGGCAAGACGCCCCCGAGCGGCCAGAACGCGCCGTCGCGCTCCATGCCGCGCGAGAGCAGGAGGAGGCCGCCGCACTCCGCATACACGGGCAGCCCCGCCCGCGCGAGCGCCGCCACGCGCGCAAGCTGGGCCGAGCCGGAAAGCTGCGGGAGGTAGTCCTCGGGAAAGCCGCCGCCGAGATAGAGGCCGTCCAGCGTGTCCCACAGGGGCGCCTCATGTTCTGGCCCATCCACCAGCGCCAGCGGCACCAGCTCCGCGCCGGCAGCGGTGAGCGCGGTGAGGTTTTCGGGATAGTAGAACCAGAAGGCCGCGTCGCGCACATAGCCGATGCGCGGGCGGATTTTTGGGGATTCCGGGGCGTGTGCTGCGGGCCGGGAGGAGACGGAAATGTGCGGCGGGGCCGCACCCTCCAAGGCACTTTCCCCCGCGCTTTCATCCTCCACACTGGGCAGCGGCGGCGCCTCCCGCGCTGCGGCGAGCACGGCGTCCACATCCACATGCGCGCGCACGAGCGCCGCGAGCTCGTCCAGCACGGACTCGGCCCCGGCGCTGAGGCTGCCGCCAGTGCTGGCGATGCCCATGTGCCGTTCGGGGAGCGGATCATGCTCAAGGCGCGGCAGGGCGCCGAGCACGGGGAGCTCCAGATGCGCTTCCACCATGCGCCGGAGCGCGGCCTCGTGCCGGGGCGAGCCTACGCGGTTGAAGACCACGCCGCAAAAACGCAAGCCCTGCTCGAAATGCACAAGGCCGGACAGCAACGCAACGGCGGTGCGCGTCATCTTGGCCGCATTGAGGCAGAGCAGCAGCGGACAGTCGAGGATGCGCGCAAGGCGCGCCGTGGAGCAGGAGCCGGCGCTGTCCAGCCCGTCATAGAGGCCGCGGTTGCCCTCAATAAGGCCCAGGCGGGGGGCGCCGGTGGGCGCGACCGCAGCGAGCGAACACGCGAAAAGCCGGACGAGCGCGGGCCCGGTGAGGAAGAAGGGGTCGAGATTGGTGGCCGGACTGCCTTCCGCACCTCCGGCAGCCCGGCCGAGCCACGCGGCGTCGATATAATCCGGCCCCTTCTTGAAAGGCTTG
>CAMWVJ010000277.1 GCA_947177645.1 uncultured Desulfovibrio sp. | reverse complement strand
GGCTTGTGCTTCACCTGCTCCGGCGTGAGCGCCTTGAGCAGGGCGCGCGTCCTGTCATCGGCCGGGGCGTCGAGGCGCTGGTAGATGGGGTCGCCCACGATCTTCGTCAGGTCTTTGTAGATCTCGCTCGGGGACTTGCCTTCCTTGGCCATGACTTCCGCGGCCAGAAGGCACATGAGCGGGCCGTCCTTGTCCGTGCTCCACGGGGCGCCGTCAAAGCAGAGGAAGGACGCGCCCGCGCTCTCCTCGCAGCCCATGCCGCAACGGCCGCTGAAAAGATAGGGCACGAACCACTTGAAGCCCACGGGCACTTCCACCACCGGGCGGTCGAGGTGCTTGCCCACGCAGTCCAGCGTGGCGCTCGTGACCACGGTCTTGCCGATGCCGCGCTCGGCCGGCCAGCCGGTGCGCGTGCGGAACAGGTGCCACGCGGCCACGGTGAGCGAGTGGTTGGGGTTCATCAGCTCCTGCCGGGTGACGATGCCGTGCCTGTCCGAATCCGGGTCGCAGGCGAAGGCCAGGTCAAAGTTGCCGCGCATCTCGAGCAGACGGCTCATGGCATAGGGCGACGAGCAGTCCATGCGGATCTGGCCGTCCTTGTCGAGCGGCACGAAGCGGAAGGTGGGGTCCACCTCCTTGTTGACCACGGTGAGGTCGAGCCCGTAGGTCTCGGCAATGGGCTCCCAGAGGGGCAGGCTCGCGCCGCCCAGCGGGTCAACGCCGAGCTTGAGGCCCGAGGCCGCGATGGCCTTCATGTCGAGCACCTTGGGGAGGTCATCCACATAGGCGCGGGTATAGTCGAACTCTTCCACCAGCGGCGATTTCCTCGCCTCGCGCAGGTGGACGAGCTTCACCGTGCGGTTGCCCTCCTCCAGATACTCGTTGGCGCGTTTTTCGATCCAGGTGGTGACATCCGTTTCCGCCGGGCCGCCGTGGGGCGGATTGTACTTGAATCCGCCGTCGCGCGGGGGGTTGTGCGAGGGCGTGATGATGATGCCGTCCGCCAGGCCGCGCTCGCGGCCGGCGTTCCAGCGCAGGATGGCGTGCGAAACGGCGGGCGTGGCCGTATAGGCGCCGTCCTTGGAAATGCGCACATTGACGCCATTGGCCACCAGCACCTCGAGGGCCGAGCGGAAGGCCGCCTCGGAAAGGGCGTGCGTATCGCCGCCGAGGAAGAGCGGGCCGTCGATGCCCTTGGCGCCGCGATAGTCGCACACCGCCTGGGTGATGGCGTAGATGTGCTCCTCGTTGAAGGTGTGGAGCAGCGAGGAGCCGCGATGCCCCGAAGTCCCGAAAGACACGCGCTGCCCCGGGATCTTGGGATTGGGAAATTCGGTATAATAGGCGCTCATCAGCGCGGGGATGCGCTCGAGTTTTTCGGGCGCGGGCAGATGACCGGCATCACAATGAACAACGGGCATGGTCCACCTCCTGAAGATGCTCTGAAGACGCTGCCAAATTTTACGCCGGAAAGCCGCCAGCCGCAAGAGGCGGCGGCCGCGCCCTTAAAACACAAGGGGACGCCGCCCGGGCGCCCCCTGGATTCATGGTTCGGATGAAAGACCGCTACTTGCCGATGGGCACCGCGCGGAAATAGGTGTCGCCGTGCCGCTGGATCTGGAGCATCACCGCCCCGCGCTGCACGCCCACCTCCTTGACGATCTTGGAGAGGTCGGCCGCGCTGTTCACGGGCACCTGGTTGGCCTTGAGGATGACATCGCCGGGCTGGAGGTCGGCCTCGGCCGCCGCCTTGTCCGGGTCAACGCTCACGATGAGCAGGCCCTCGTCTTTGGCGATCTTGAGCTCTTTGCGCTCCTCCTTCTTGAGCGGGCGCACGGAGAGGCCGAGCAGGCTTTCGTCCTGCTGCTTCTGGCCGTTGCCGTCCTTGCCCATGGCCTGCGGACTCTTGCGCTCGCCAAGGGTGACGGTGATCTCCTGGGTCTTGCCGTCGCGCCAGACGGTGAGCACCGCGGTGCTTCCCGGGGCCTTGTCGGCGATGGCGCGCAGAAGCGCCGCGGAGTCGTCGATATTCTTCTTGTCCACGGCGATGATCACGTCGCCGTCCTGCACGCCGGCCTTGGCCGCAGGCTCATTTTCCATGACGGAGCCAACGAGCGCGCCCGCAGGCTCCTTGAGGCCCAGGGCCTTGGCGGAATTTTCGTCAACGTCCTGGATGGTCACGCCGATCCAGCCGCGGCTGATCTTTTTGCCGTTCTTGATCTGGTCGATGATCTTGGCGGCCATGTTGCTCGGGATGGCGAAGCCGATGCCCTGGCCGCTGGCAATGATGGCCGTGTTGATGCCCACCACCTGGCCCTGCATGTTGAGCAGCGGGCCGCCGCTGTTGCCGGGATTGATGGAGGCGTCCGTCTGGAGGAAGTTGTCAAAGGGGCCGGAGCGGATATTGCGGCCCTTGGCGGAGAGGATGCCCGCCGTCACCGTATGGTCGAGCCCGAAGGGATTGCCGATGGCGAGCAGCCACTCGCCCACCTTGAGGTCGTCCGAATTGCCGAACACGAGATAGGGCAGCGGATTCTTGGACTCCACCTTGAGCAGGGCGAGATCCGTCTCCTCGTCGGAGCCGATGAGGGTGGCCTTGAAGTGCTGGCCCTTGCCGTTGCGCTCGTCAAGGGTGACGTGGATGACATCCGCCTCGGCGACCACATGGTTGTTGGTCACGATATAGCCGTCGGCGGAAACGAGGAAGCCCGAGCCGAGCGACTTCTGCTTGCGCTGGGGGCGCTTCCCGCCGGGGGCTTTGCGGCCCTTGCGGTCGCCGAACTGGTCGAAGAATTTTTCAAACCCTGGCGGCATGTTGCGGAACATTTCGCCAAAAAAGTCCTCGGCGCCGGCAGCCGAAGCCTTGCGCTCGGTGCCGATGTTGACCACAGCCGGGCCGCACTTGGCCGCAAGCTCGCTAAAATCCGGGAGATCCGCCGCAAGGCCCAGGGAGGCCGTGCCCAGAAAGGCCACGGCCAGAAGGGCCGCAAGGCATTTTTTCATGCTCATGAACGCTCCTTGGAAGATTTTTGC
>CAMWVJ010000276.1 GCA_947177645.1 uncultured Desulfovibrio sp. | reverse complement strand
CGGTAATGCTCCTGGTCGTTGAAAACGTCCGGCTGGGCCAGGGCGTCTTCCAGTTCCAGGTATTTCTTTTCCAGGGCTTCGAGTTTGGCGAACATGTGCTGACTCCGCGGGCTGAAGGGGCCTGCGCCTGCGCTCAGGTTTTGCGCTGCTTTGCGTTGGTGCCGCGCCTGTGCTCACAGGCGCGAATAGGGGGGCGTGCGGATCTCGGTATCCGCATCGCGGCCCAGGGCCTCGGCCAGGGCCACCACGGCCACCTCCATCTGGCGCTCGTCCGGCTCGTGGGTGGTCAGCCGCTGGAGGCCGAGCCCCGGCGTCCTGAGGAGCCTCGCCACAGGCCCGTCGGGCAGGCGCGCGGCGTAGCGGATGAGCTCATAGGCCAGCGCGCTGATGGGGATGACGAGCAAAAGTTTGAAGCCGATGGAAAGTACATGCTTGGCGACGGCGCTCTCCGGCGTCCACACGGCGAGCAGCAGCGGCACGAGCAGGGCCTGAAGAATGATGGAAATGCAGATCACAAAGAGCAGGAAGGTGGTGCCGCAGCGCGGGTGCAGCCGGCTCATGCCGCGCGCCCCGCAGGCCTCCACCGGGCCGCCGCTCTCAAAGGCGTGGATGGTCTTGTGCTCCGCGCCGTGGTACTGGAAGACGCGGCGGATCTCCGGCACCAGCGAGATGAGCCAGATGTACCCGAGGAAGATGCAGCACTTGAAAAAGCCGTCCCAGAGGTGGAAGGAGAGGCCTTCCACGTCGCCGCCAAGGTCGAGCCAGAGCATGATGAGCGAGAGCAGGTGCGGCGCGACCACGAAAAGCCCCACGGCCATGAGCAGGGCAAGCCCCAGCGTGAGGAAGATCTGCCAGGGCGTGAGGGGCGCCGCGTCGCCGTTGCCGCCGTCGGCCATCTCCACCGAGCGGTTGAGGGCGCGGATGCCGTTGACCAGGGTCTCCAGCAGGATGGGGAAGCCGCGCACGAAGGGCGCCCGCAGCCACGGGCGCCTGGTCAACGAAAACCACGGCAGGCGCCGGGCGAGGATGCCGCCGTCGGGCTGGCGCACGGCGAGGCCGAAAACGTCGCCGTTGCGCATCATGACGCCTTCCATGACGGCTTGGCCGCCCACCACGGGCGAGGGCGCCGCAAGTGCGCGAAGCAGCGGGAAAAGCCGGCTACTTCTGTTCAAACTTGGCGTACTTCTTCCTGAAGCGGTCGATGCGGCCCGCCGTGTCGAGGAAGCGCTGCTTGCCCGTGAAAAAGGGATGGCACGCGGAGCACACTTCCACATGCACCTGCTCGCCCTTGGTGGAGAGCACTTCTTCCTGGTTGCCGCAGGCGCAGGTGATGGTGGCCTTGTAAACCTTGGGATGGATATCTTTTTTCATGAAGGCGTCCTCGCGGCGGCCGGCCATTTCAGGCACCGGCCGCAAGATATGGCGCCCGGAGCTTCCGGGCGGGCGAATACTATAAGCCTATCCGGGCCGCTTGGCAAGCGGGGGCGGCCCGCACAGGCGCTGGCAAGCCGTGGCGCCGGCCCTAGCCCCAGAGGAGGGCGTCCAGCGCGAAGCGCCCGGGCCCGGTGACGAGCACGGCGATGAAGCCGAGCAGGAAGGGGGCGGACGGCGCCGTGAGATAGGGGCCGTGGTTCACCTTGAAGGCCACGGACATGTTGCAGATGCCGGCCACGGCCGCGATGCGCGTGCCCAGGCCGAGGAGCAGGCACACCGAGGCCAGCGTTTCCACGCACATGGCGAGATGGAAGCTCAGGCTCGACGACAGGCCGAGCACGGCCGGGAATTTTTCGGCCATGGAGGGCGTGCAGATCTTCTGCACGGCATAGGGGAGGAGGGCGAGGCCGATGACCCAGCGCAGGAGGAGGATGGCCCAGTCGCCGGGAACGGACGTGGTGAGGATGGTGGCGAGTGACATGATGACTCCGGGGTTTTGGGGGGATGGCGCAAGCGGCACAGGGCAGGGCGCGGGAAGATGGTGCCGCATGGCGGCGGGGTCGTCAAGGCTGGGCCGCTTGACAGGGGGGCGCAGCGCCCGGATAGTGGCCTCAGCACAGCGACAAACCGGCCATGAAAGGGGGAAATGATGGAACGAGCCTTGCGCCCCGGCATCCGGGGTGAAATGACGCATCTTGTGGAAGCGCGCCACCTGGCGAGCGAGGTGGGCAGCGGCCTGGTGAGCGTCTTTTCCACGGCCATGATGATCGCGGGCATGGAGGCCACGGCCGTGGAGGCCGTGCAGCCCCTGCTCGGCCCGGGCGAGACCACGGTGGGCGTGCATGTGGACGTGGCGCACAAGGCGGCCACGCCCCTTGGCATGCGCGTGACCTTTGCCTGCGAGCTTGTCGAGGTCTCGCCCAACGGCAAGGGCCTCACCTTCCGCGTCGAGGCGCGGGACGAGGCCGGCATCATCGGCGAGGGCCTGCACAGGCGCGTGGTGGTGGAGAAGGAGAAATTCGAGGCGAGGACGCGGGCCAAGGGCGGTGCGGCGTAAAAACCGGCACCGTGGCGCGGCGGCCCCGACAAAGGAAGATGCAGCGGTGAGCGGCGCCCGACACGCGCGGCCGCCGCGCGACAGGCTTCACCGGCCGCGACTTCTGGCATGAAAAAAAGCCGGTCATTTGACCGGCTTTGTGCTTTTAAAAATCGGGCTGCCTCAATACCACATGCGGTCGAGCGCCGCGCCCGAGATGCCGAACTGGTTCATGCACATGACGAAATAGTCCGTCCAGTAGGGATTGCTGCCGCCCCAGGAGGAGCCAGCCATGTTGGTGGCCTCCTGCTCGCACTGCTGCTTCGCCATGTAGGCTTCCTGCTCCTCAAAGGTGAGCGGGCGCGGCGGCCCGCAGGCCGTGAGGGCCAGCGCGAGGAGCGCGGCCGCCAGCAGATATGCCGAAAGGCGCCCTCGGCGAGCCCGGCGCCCGGCGGCGGGAGGCTTACGCCCCGCGCCCCCCGGGTCAAGAGGGCATGCGGGCTGTTTTAAACAACTTCCGCAGCCGACCAAAAGAGACGTGAAGAAATCGAAGGAAGCCGAATCATTAAAAAAAAA
>CAMWVJ010000275.1 GCA_947177645.1 uncultured Desulfovibrio sp. | reverse complement strand
CCCACCGCTCGCCGCGCGCGCCGCGGGCGCGCCGCCGCTGAAATTGGCGCTGCTCGCCGTGAGCGCGCCGCCGGCGAGCGCCGCGAGTTTGGCCGCAAGCGGGTGCGAGGTCACGCGCAGGGCGGCAAGGCCTTCTGTATTGCGGGCCTCGGGCGCCAGTAGGGGCAGCGCCGGGAGAAGCAAACTCAGCGGCCCGGGCCAGAAGCGTTCGATAAGTCCCCGGGGCGCCTCGTCAAGGCGTACGGCCTTGGCGGCCTGAACCACATCCGGGGCCAGCAGGGGCAGGGGCGAGCCTTGCGGCCTGCCCTTGAGCGCGCAGAGGCGGGCACAGGCGCAGGCCTTGTCGGCGCGGCAGCCGATGGCGTACAAGGTCTCGGTGGGAAAGATGACGATGCCCCCGGCGGCGAGGGTGGCCGCGGCCTCCTCAAGGCCGAGGCGGCGCAACTGGGGCCGTGTCGCGCCCCCGGGCGACGGGCTTTGAGGATGTGAAGGCATGGCTGGCAATCTTCTGCGGCTCCTCTGCGTGGGCAAGCTGAAAACGCCGTTCTGGCGCGAGGCGGCGGAACACTACCAGCGGCGCCTCGGCCGCTGGCGCCGCGTGGAGGTGGTGGAAGTGCGCGACGGCGACGCCGCGCTCGCCCCGGCTGCACGCTCCGCACAGGAGGGGCGGCGCCTTCTCGAGGCGCTTGCCCGCGAAGCCGCGCCCGTGGCTCTGGACGAAGACGGCGAGACGCTGGATTCGCCCGGGCTCGCGGCCCTGTTGCGCCGCTTGGACGAAGCGGCGCGCCGCCCCTGCTTCGTGGTGGGTGGCCCCTTCGGCCTCGCGCCCGAGGTGCTGGCCGCGTGCCCGCGCCGCATAAGCCTCTCGGCCATGACCTGGCCGCACGAGCTTGCCCGCGTCCTTTTGCTCGAGCAGCTTTACCGCGCCGAGTGCATCCTGCGCAACATCCCCTACCACCACTGAGGCGGCTTACGGTGTGTCGCCCTCGGCCGGCAGCACCTCGTAAATGCGCGCGAACACGTTGTCGTACACCAGCTTGAAATACGGGGAGATGCGCGGGTCCTGCGGGTCGCAGAGCAAAAGGCGCACCATGAGCGAGCTGAAGATGCCCTCATCCATGGCGAGTTTTTCGTCGGTCACGCGGTTGAAGAGAAAATGCACGTTGCGCCGCCCGGCGAGGAAGGCCTGCTGCGCCCGCGCGCTGGCGTCGGGGTGCGCGTCGAACCACTCCTGCACGTAGTTGCGGCGGATGACGCCGGTCTCGTCAAAGACGGCGATGGAGGCAGGGTAGATGATGCTGCCGCTGTCCATGAGGCGCACTTCGCCGGTCTTGAGCCGGTAGGCCAGCGCCTGCGGCACGATGGAGAGCGCGCCCCCCTCGCCGTGGCGGGTGACGAAGTTCCAGTTGCCGAAATTGCTGATCCAGAAGCCGAGCCTCAGCATCTCGAAGCTCACCACCACGAATTGCCGCCCGCGCCCGGCCACCAGCGGGGTGGCGGCCGAGCGCAGCCTCTCCATGAGGGCCTGCGCCCCCGCGCCGTCGAGCCCGGCGAAGACCGCGCCCGGCTCGTTGCCGTAGCGCGAGGTCTCGCGGATGACCTGCCGGGCGAAGCGCGCGTTGTCTGTGGCGAAGACCGCGGCCGGGAGATAGAGCGAAGGCCCGGCGTGCTGGGCGCCGTCGGCGATGGTGGCGCGGCGCGCGAAATAGTGGGCGGCATAGCCCCAGTCCCACCAGAGCCAGAGGCGCGCGTCGGCCGGCGTGATGGAGCGGGCCTGTAAGAGGGCCGCGGCGTGGCGGCGGTTGATGATGGGCCCCTGCGAGAGCGCGGGGATCATGTGCGCGAAGGGCGCCACGAAGAGCGCGACTGCGAGCACGGCCGCAAGCCACGCTGCCGGGGCGCCGCGCAGGGCGCGCGGGAGCACGCGCTGCGTGAACCACGCGAGCGGCACGGTGAGCCCGAGGGCCACCACGGGCGCGCCGAACATGACCATGCGCCCGCCGAGCCTGGTGCTCAAAAGCGCCAGTACGGCAAGTGGCAAAAGAAACAGCGTGCCCGGCCTGCGGAAGATGAGGAGCGCAAAGCCCCCGAGCCCCGCCACGGCCGCTTCCATCCAGGGGTGGAAATAGGGGAAGAGCGCGGCGAAGGAGAGGTCCTGCACCTCGATAATGGACTGCGCGACGGACGGATAGACGAGCGCCGCGGCCCCGGCGCCCCGGGCGTCGCCGCTGTGCTTGAGGTAGGCGTTGGCGTGGTTGATGAGTGTGGTCAGGATCTCGCCGCGCACGAGGAGCAGCCCCACGCAGAGCCAGAGCACGGCGAGCACGCGCGGCTCAAGGAGGAAGCGCCGGAGGCCCCGACCCTCGCCGCCGCCGGTGCCCGGCGCGCGCGCGGCCAGAAGGATGAGGTCGAAGACGCAGCCCGGGAGGCCGCCGAGGGCCGGCAGGGCGTAGGCGAGCGCCCCGAGGAAGAGCGGCCCGCGCCGCCCACGCGGCCCCAAAACCAGCGCCATGCAGGCGAGCAGCGCCACATTGTAGCGCAAGAGATAGGGAAAGACCGAATGCCACTCCTGCGCCCACCAGGAGAGCAGGCCGGAAAGCCCGAGCAGGATGGTCCACAGGGGCCTGAGCGGATCGCCAGGCCTGAGGGCGTCCGGCAAGGGCATCTCCGGGCACCGGGGGGCATCAGGCGCCCCGCGCCGCAGAAGGGCCTTCACGCCGGCGCCGGGCGTGCGCAGCCGGCGGAGCACCATCTGCGGCAAAAGCATGTAGCGCATGGCCCAGCAGGCCGGGGCCAGGGTCATGAGCAGGGGAAAGAACAGGGTCACGAGGTCGGTGTCATAATAGCCGAGCAGGGTTCGCGCGAGAAAGCCGGGCGCGAGGCTCGCCACGAGCCCGGCTGCCACGCCGGCCTGCATGCTGCCGAGGGCCCAGGCCCAAAGGAAAACGATGCCGGCCACGAGGCTCGCCAGCACCGCCGGGAACCAGAAGGCCGTCACCGCGGGCGGCGTGCCCGTGAGGCCGGCCACGAGGCGCAGCATCTCGGCCC
>CAMWVJ010000274.1 GCA_947177645.1 uncultured Desulfovibrio sp. | reverse complement strand
GAGGAGATCCTCCAGCCCGCCCTGGCCGACCGCCGCGGCTGGGCGGTGTTCATCGGCACGCCCAAGGGCATCAACCTTTTCTCCGAGCTCTACCACCGCGCCAGCGCCGCGGGCGAAGGCTCCGACTGGTGCGCCATGTCCTTCCCGGTGACGGCGACCGAGGCCCTGCCGCCCGAAGAGGTGGAGCGCCTTCTGCTGGAGCTTTCCGACAATGCGTGGCGGCAGGAAATGCTCTGCGATTTCGCGGCCAGCTCGGACGATGTGCTCATTCCGCTTTCGCTGGTGGAGGAAGCGCAGCGGCGCGTCTGGCGCGAGGCGGAATACCGCTTTTCGCCGCTGGTGCTCGCGTGGACGTGGCGCGCTTCGGGGACGACTGCTCGGTGATTTGCGCGCGGCAGGGGCTCGTTGCCTTTGCGCCCGTGCTCCTGCGCAAGCTGGACAACATGGCCGTGGCCGACCGCGTGGCGCAGGAGGCGCGGGAGCGCAAGGCGGCGGCCGTGTTCATCGACGCGGGGGCCGGGGCCGGCGTCATCGACCGCCTGCGCTAGCTTGGGCAGCAGGTGACGGAGGTCCACTTCGGCGGCCGCCCCATGCGGCCCGACCGCTTCGTGAACCGGCGCATGGAGATGTGGCAGCTTTTGCGGGACTGGCTGGCCTCCGGCGGGGCGCTTCCCCCTGATGAAGCGCTCAAGGCGGAGCTGGCCGCGCCCACCTACAGCTTTGACAGCCGGGGCCTGCTCCGGCTGGAGGCGAAAGAGAAAGTCAAGGAGCACCTTCTGCGTTCCCCGGACAGGGCCGATGCCCTGGCGCTCACCTTTGCCGCGCCCGTGGCCGCGCCGGACCTTGCGGCGCAGCCCGGGGACGGTGGCCGCGCCACGTATGACCCACTCGCCTGGTGATGCCATGCCGAAGATGACCTATTCCCTGCTCATCCATGAGCGCCAGTACCTGGAGATCTATGCGCGGATGCGGGCCGAGCGCCTGCTCTGGGCGGCATGGCCGGACATGGCCGAAGCGGAATGGACAGCGGAAGAGTTTTGCCGCCGCCTCGGGCGCGAGGAAATGTACGTCCTCGGCGGCTACATCGACAACGAGCCCGCGGGCGTGCTGCTGCTCTGGCCCGTGGCCGGGCGCAGCCTCTGCGCCGAAGTGGGGCTGACGGCCTATCGCCGCCATTTCCGCGCGGCGCGGGAACTGGCCCGCGGGGCATTGCTCCATGCCTCGGGCCAGCTGGCGCTGGCGTCCATCATCGGCAGGGTGGCCGCGCCCAACCGCCATATCCTGCGCCTGCTCGGGAGCCTTGGCTTTGCGGAGCTCGGGCGCGTGCCCGGCATGATCTGGTATGCGGCGCGGGAGCGTTTTGTGGACGGGGTGCTCGTCATGGCGACGCCGGAGAGCATCCACAACAGTAGGGAGGCATAAAGATGGGATTCGGAGGCAGTCCAAGCTATGACCCGCCGGAAGTTACGCCGGTGCCGGAAAAGCAGGCCACCAAGAGCGTTTCGGCGGGGGCAACGGCGGCGGCCGAGGCGCAGAAGGACAGGCAGCGGAAGAACCGAGGCCTCGCGTCCAGCATCATGACGGCGCGCGGCGCCATGGCCGAAAACGAAACCGGCGGCAACGCCACCCTGGGCTGACAGCATGGCCGGGCACATGGACGTCAACGAGCTTTCGCGGCGCTATGCCGCCCTCAAGAGCGAGCGCAGCGGCTGGGACACGGCCTGGCGGGCGCTGGCCGAGCTCTTCCTGCCCTGCCGCTGGCGCTCGGATGACGACAGGACGGCCCACGCCCAGCCCCGCCTCAACGGGCGCCTGGTCAATTCCACGGGGGTGCTCGCCATGCGCACCCTCGCCGCCGGGATGCAGGGCGGCATGACGAGCCCGGTGCGGCCGTGGTTCCGCCTGCGCCTCAAGGGGCGCGACGGCACCGCGCCGGGCCTCAACGCCTGGCTGGAGGAAGTGACGGCCCGGATGCAGCGCGTGCTCCACGAGAGCAATTTCTACAACGCCGTGCACGGGCTCTACGCGGACCTCGGCACCTTCGGCACGGGCCTGCTCATCGAGACGGCGGACGAGAACGGCGTCCACTTCCACCGCGTGCGCGCCGGGGAATATGTGCTCGATGTCAACGGCAAGAACGAGGTGGACACCTTCTTCCGCCGCCTCTTCATGACCGCCCGGCAACTGGTGGACAGGTTCGGTGACGCCTGCCCGGAGAGTGTGCGCCGCGTGGCCGGGGCGCGCAGCGGGCTCGGCGCGACGGCCCGCTACAATGTCATCCACGGCGTCTTTCCGAGGCAGGAGCGTACCGGCGCGGCGCTCGGGCCGGGCTCCATGCCCTGGGCCTCGGTGTACTGGCTGGCGGACGCCGCGGAGAGCGGGCGCCCGGCGCTGCTCTCCGAAGGGGGCTACCGCTCCTTTCCGGCCTTTGCGCCCCGCTGGGATGTGAACGGGGCGGATGTCTACGGCCGCTCCCCGGCCATGGACGTGACGCCGGACTGCAAGATGCTCCAGGCCATGACGAGCACGCTCAGGCGGATGCAGCACAAGATGGCCGACCCTCCCGTGGTCATCGCCGCGAGCCTGCGCGGCTTCGGCGTCAACCTCGACCCCGGCGGCAAGAACTTTGTGGACATGGGCGGCCTCATGCAGGGCGGCGCGCCGGTCATGCCCGTGCAGCAGCCGGACCCGGCGGCGCTCAATTACACCATGCAGGGCATCGGCGACGTGGAGGCCATCGTGCGCGACGGCCTGTATGTGGACCTCTTCCGCATGCTCATCGACGACGACCGCCGCCAGGTCACCGCCACGGAGATACAGGCCAAGCAGCAGGAGAAGATGATCCTCATCGGCCCGGTGGTGGAGCGCCTGCACAAGGAACTGCTGGAGCCGCTGGTCACGCGCACCTACCTGCTCATGGAGGAATACGGCGTGCTGCCGGAACTCCCCGGAGAGCTTTCCGGCGAGGAGCTGGACGTGACCTTTGAGAGCGTGCTGGCCCAGGCGCAGAAGCTCACGGCCACCAGCGCCATAGACCAGGGCATGGCCTTTGTG
>CAMWVJ010000273.1 GCA_947177645.1 uncultured Desulfovibrio sp. | reverse complement strand
TGTCTGGACAGCGCGCAGGTCCGCCCCGCCTTCCAGAAGATGCGTGGCAAAGGAATGGCGGAAGGTGTGCGGAGAAATGGGCCGGCGGATGCCCGCTTCAAGCGCAAGGGCCTTGATGCGCTTCCACACGAACTGGCGGCTCAGGGCGCGGCCCGTGCGGTTGACGAAGAGCTGGTTCCCCGCCGGGCTGAAGCGGGGGCGCCAGTGGCGCAGATACTCGCCCAGAAGGCGTACAGCCATGGCATGCAGGGGCACAAGGCGCTCCTTGGCGCCCTTGCCGAAAACGCGCACAAGCCCCGCCTGAAGGTCGAGGTCGCCCACCGTGAGGTCGCAGAGCTCGGAAACGCGCAGGCCCGCGGCGTAGAGCAGTTCCAGCATGCAGCGCTCGCGCCAGCCGTTTTTGGTATCCATGTCCGGCAGTGCCAGAAGGCGCTCCATTTCTTCCCGGCTCAAGACCTCGGGCAAATACTGGGGAAGGCGCGGATTCTCCACAAGGGCTGCGGGATTGGCCGCCAGCAGGCCTTCCTCGACGGCATAGCCGAAAAAGGCACGCAATGCCGAAAGACGGCGCGCCAGAGTCCGTCCGGTGTTGCCGCGCCCGCGCATCCACGCCATGTAGAGAAAGAGGTCATGGCCGGTTGGAAAGGGCGCGTTTGCGTTTTCCCCGCCGTCGTCCGTCACGCCCTCCCTGGATTCGGCCGCAAAGAGAAAAAAGTTCTCCACATCCCGGCCATAGGACTCCACCGTGCGCGGCGAGAGTCCCCGCTGCGCGAGGAGATGGTCAAGCCATTGCGGCAGCAGAGCGGCAAGGGGGGCGCAAGGCCCGGAGGAGGAGGGTTCGGAAGCCATGCGGCATGCTAGCCCTGATGGCGCCTCCCGGCAAGGGGCGCACTTGGCGGCGCGGGGCTTGCCGTCTATACTGGGGAGGATGACAAAGGACGAGACGACGACTGCCTATATAAGCCTTGGCTCCAACTGTGCTGACGCCGCCCGTATGCTGGCCGGCGCGGCAGAGCACGTCGGCGCCCTGCCCGGTGTGGAGGTGCAGGCGGCCTCCCCAGTCTACAGCACCGAACCGCAGGAGGACGCCAACCAGCCGTGGTTCCTCAACCAGGTGCTCAAGCTCGCGCTCGCCGCGTCCTGGCGGCCGCCTGCCTTGGTGGCTGCCCTGCTGGACATCGAAACGGCCATGGGCCGGGTGCGCGACCCGGGGCGGCGCTTCGGCCCGCGCGTCATCGACCTCGACCTCCTGCTGTTCGGGGAGGAGCGCTGCGCCGCGGCCGACTGCACCGTGCCGCATCCGCGCCTTTTGCGGCGCGCCTTCGTGCTCGTGCCGCTCCTGGATGTGGCGCCGAAGCTTTCTCTTGACGGCGTGCCCCTGGCAACTGTCTTGCAGGAGCTCGACTTCAGGCTTTGCGGCAACAAAATTTTTCAATGACGCGCCGGGCCGCGTGTGCTAAGCCAGCATGGACGTGGCCCGTGAACAGAAAAGGACATCTCCCCGAGGAGCACGACGATGTGGAAATGGTTGATACTGGCCCTTGCGGTCTATGCCCTTTACCGCCTTTTCGCCAATGACTTTTTGAAAAAGAAGAAGGCCGGCGACGCCGAGGACGCGGCCGAGATGGAGCGCCAGGTGGCTGCGGGCGAGATGGTGCGCGACCCGGAATGCGGCACCTATGTGGCTGTCGACAGCGCCATCTCGGTGCGCGACGGGGAGAAAGTCCACTATTTTTGCAGCTATGAGTGCCGCGACAAGTTCCTCAAGCGCCTGGAAGAGGGCGGCAGGGTGCTACCCCCGCGTAATGAGGAGTGAGACGGGGCGGCGCCTGAACTCTCGGGCATGACCCCGCGCGAGGGCGCAGAACAAAGCCCGTCGTCAGAAACCTGTCCCGGATACGCGTCCGCGGGGCTTCCTGCCCGGCACCCCGTTAGCGCAATTCCCGCTGCACGAGCTCCGCGAGGTCGTGGGCATACTGGCGCACGCGGTCGGCGTTTTCCCCTTCCACCATGACCCGGCACAGGGCTTCCGTGCCCGAATAGCGCAGGAGCACCCGCCCCCGGCCACCGAGCTCCGCCTCCACCTTGGCCACGGCTTCGGCGATGGCCGGCCTTTCCTCAAAGGGCAGGCGGCGTTCCACATGCACATTGACGAGGCATTGCGGAAAGGGTGTGAGCAGCCCGGCGAGCTCGGAAAGGGGCTTTTCCTTCTCGCGCATGATGCGCAGGATCTGGAGCGCGGCCAAAAGGCCGTCGCCCGTGGTGCTGTAATGGCGGAAGATGAGGTGCCCGGACTGCTCGCCGCCCAGCATGGCGCCTTCGCGGCGCATGGCCTCCACCACATAGCGGTCGCCCACCGGGGCGCGCAAAAGGCTCCCGCCGTGCTCGCGCATGAAGATCTCAAGCGCGAGGTTGCTCATCACCGTGGCGACGAGCAGGTTGTTGGGAAGCTCCCCGCGCGCCATCATGGACTGCGCGCACAGCGCCATGAGCTGGTCGCCGTCGAGGATGGTGCCACGCTCGTCCACCACGATGAGGCGGTCGGCGTCGCCGTCCAGCGCGAGGCCCACGTCGGCGCGTAGCTCGCGCACCTTGGCCGCCACCACCTCGGGGTAGAGCGAGCCGCAGTGGTCGTTGATGTTGGTGCCGTCCGGCGAAGTGCCGATGCGGAAGACCTCTGCCCCCAGTTCCTCCAGCGCCAGTGGCGCCACCTTGTAGCTCGCGCCGTTGGCGCAATCCACCACGATGCGCAGACCGGCGAGGGTCAGGTGCGGCGGGAAGCAGCTCTTGGTGTAGACGATATAGCGGCCCCCGGCGTCCTCGATCTTGGTGGCTCGGCCAATGCTGCGCTCGTCGGGATAGGGCCAGGCAAAATCCGGGTCGAGCACCATGGCCGCGATCTCGTTTTCCGTCTGGTCGGGGAGCTTGTAGCCGTCCGCGTCGAAAAACTTGATGCCGTTGTCATAAAAAGGATTGTGCGAGGCGGAAATGACCACGCCAAGGTCCGCGCGCATGTTGCGCGTGAGGAAGGAAATGGCCGGCGTCGGCAGCGGCCCG
>CAMWVJ010000272.1 GCA_947177645.1 uncultured Desulfovibrio sp. | reverse complement strand
CTTGGAAGAGACGCACCGCATCATCCGGCCCAATCCACGCCTGCCGGAACTGCTCGGGCAGCACCGCTTCCGTCATCTCGCGCATGGCCGCCGGGTCACCCGCCGCGGGCGCGCCCTCAAGCTCGGTTGCCGCCTGCGTGAGTGCGGTGCCCAGCGCCTGCCGCTGCGCCATGAGGCCGGCCTGTTCCGCTTCCGCCGTGAGCGCTTCCCGGATTTCCGGCATGGACAAGAGGCCCGCCAGCGCGTCCGGTTTCTTGCTGCGCTCCTGCCTGAAGGAACGCACCGCGCCCACGCCGCCGAAAGCGCCGCCCCAGACGCCGCCCAAAAGCCCCTCATAGATGGCTTCCCGTGTGGCCTGCATGAGGTTGTCCGCATCCGTCACCTGCTTCGCGAACCAATCCACGCGCTCGCCCGTGGTGCTCCCGTGGCGCTCGGCTTCCGCCCACAGGTGGGTGACAAATTCCGGCGCCTTCTGTGCGCCTTCGGTCAGGCCCTCGGTGAGCGCGGCACCGAGCCAGTTCTTCAGCGCTTCCTTGGTGCCCGTGGTGCGGATGGCGCGCAACAGTTTCTCCAGGCCGAAGCGCTCCATGGGGAGCTGCATGGCCGTATTGGCCCCGGCGTTCAGGGCGGCGGTGAGGGGCAAGACACCCTTGCCCCGCAATTCATTGTAGCTTGAGCCGAAAATCTGCGAGCCCATCACCCCGGCGGCCGCCACCGGGTTCGCCACGCCCGCAGCAATGGTCGCCGCCATTTGCGGCGCGATGCGCAACGCGTCATAGCCGAATTGCCCGAGCGCCGTTTCCGCCTTCACTTCCTTGGGCCGCGCCCAGTTGGCCCAGTCCCGGGCCGAGCGCGCCCAGCGCGCCGGGGCGCTGTCAACGCCGAACACATTTTCCGCCACGGCCAGCGCCGAACCGGCAAAGCTCGCGTTCACGTCCGCCATGCCGTGCGTGACTACGCGCCCCACGCTTTGCGCCGCTTCCGGCACATCATTGGTCACGGCGTGCAGCAGCTTTTCGCCGGGCTTGCCCAGGCTGTCCATGAACTCCGCGAAGCTCTGCTCCTTCTGCGGGCGATACGCCGCGTCAAAGTCCGCAAAGGCGTCCCGGAAGCGGTTGAGGTATTCCACATTCTCCCGCGCGTGTGCCGCGTTCTGCACGCTCTTCCCGGCCCATGCGGCAAGGTGCGGGTTGCTTTCAAGCTGCCGGGCGCGCAGTTCCTCAAGCGCCTGCGCTGGCGTCTGTCGCACCAGTTGCTCCGGGAGCACCAGTTCTTTGGAGAGCCACTGCGTGAGGGTCAAACTTTCCGGCGCCACGCCCCGCGCGGCCGCCAGCGCGGCACGGGGAGGCGCGCCGGCCGGTTGTTCCGGCGGCGTGACCTCATGGGAGGGCATCAATGCGGCAGAGGACGCAAGCCCTGTCGTTTCCCCGGGCAGTGTTCCGCCATCCGCCTGCATTGTCTGTTCCGGCTTCGGTTCTCCCGGATTGAGCCATTCGTCACGGAAGGGGCGATTGCTGAAGTCCATCACTTCTCCCAGGGGCGGTCATCGGCAAGCCCCATATGCAGGCGCTTCAACTTGCGGCGGTTGAAACTGGTGAGCGCGATCTTTTTCTCCGCCAGCTGGGCGTCGAGCTGCTTCTCCTCGCGCGCGCTCACATCCGGGAGCCACGTTTTCGCCGTTCCTTCCTCGGCCGCCTCGAAGAGGGTCATGTCGCTGCCGTATCCCATACCGCCACCCTGGCGTTCCCCCGCCATCATCAGGTTCGACATGAGATCCTCCAGCTCCCTGTCCGTGGGCTTGCGCCCCGGCGGAAGCATTGCCACCACGGTGTCGTACATGCCTTCGGGCAGCTCGTCCCCGCCAAGGCTCTTGTAGATTCGTTGCGCGCGGCTGATGGGCAGATCCCCATTCTTGCCGCCATAGTCCAAAAGGCTGTTCACCTGGGCATTGGTCAGGCCGTAATTGATGGCGTATGCCTCCCGCTGCTCCGGCGTGGAGAGCTCGCCCATATCCACCAGCATCTTGCCCTGCCTGAGCGCCGCCCGGTTCTCCGGGCCTTCCTTGGCCGCCTTACCGAAGGTGAGTTCCGCGGCGTAGGCCCGCGCTTCGGGCGTGGCTTCCGCGCTGTTGAAGAACTTGCCGGCATCCAGCGGGGAGAGGCCGTCCTTCTGCGCCTGCTCAAAGAGCGCCCGGCCCTGCGCCGCGTTTTGCGCCTTGCGCCGCGTGGCTTCAAAGGCGAGCTCGTCATGCGCCACGCGCAGCATGGCGTTGCGCCTTTTCCTGTCCGGCTCCTGCGCGATGGCCTCGAACACGGCGGCATTGCGCTCCTCGTCGCTCATGCCCGCGGTGTCAGCGAGCACGGTCGAGATGCCCGAAAGCGCCGTCTCATTGGCCCGGCGCTCGCTTTCGGCCCGCGCCCGGCTCTCCAGCTCGCGCCCCTTGGCGCGGATACGCGCCTCGAACTGCGGCGCCGCCGCCCCCAGAAGCTCGCGGTATTGGCCGCAGGCCTCACGCGCGCCGCCCACATTGTCCTTGGCGAGCAGCGCGTCGATGGTCACGCCCGCCACCTTGCGGTTGAGATCCGCCTCCATGGCGCGGTGGTCGAGGCCGGGCGTCATGTCCACCATGCGCTGCTTGAGCTCGGCGAGGCTTTGCTGCACAAATTCGGCGTTGCCGGGGTCGCCCGCGATGGCGTTCAGGGTCTCGCTCATGTCGCCTTCAAAGACGCTCTTTTGCCAGGCCTCCTTTTCCCGGCGGCCATAGGCCTGCCCCTGCTCGGTAAAGTGGAGTCCGGTCGCCGCCGCGTCCCGCAAAAACATCTCCCGCGCCCGGCCGGAGAACTTCTCGGCCAAGGGCCTTGCCGTCTCGCGCGCGAAGGTGTCGAAGTGCTCGCCCGCGTTCACGGCGTCCTTGCCTTTGTTCTCCTGGGTATAGCGTTCCTTCTCCTCGTTGAGCTGGCGTCGGTAGTCGTTGAGCGCCGCGGCCACGGCCGTGCTCTGGTCCTTAACATATTAGCCTATGCCAACTTCATAAATCTCCATTCAGGACAGTGCCATCTCATGGATGAGATCGCTCT
>CAMWVJ010000271.1 GCA_947177645.1 uncultured Desulfovibrio sp. | reverse complement strand
AGAAAGTCCTGTCCTTGATGAGCCCCCCCGCGGGCACGGCCACGGCACGCAGGGTGAGGGAAAGGCCGCAGGGCATGGGCAGCACGATGTCGTCTTTTGCCGGCGCCGGATTCCAGGCGCTCTCCACGGCAACGCCGTCATTGGCCGAGGTGAAGGCGGCCAGCGCCGGTCGCGGAATGAGCAGGAGCAAGGGCAGAAGTACCGGCAGCAACAGGGCGAGGGCGCGGCGGCAGCGCGCGCCGAAGCGCGGGGAGAAAGCGGGCGCGGGCATGGTCAGACCTCGCGGATGACGATGGAGGGTTCGACGGCGGCGGCCGCGCGCGCGGCCCGGGCCGTGGAAAGCAGGGAGAGCGCCACCACGGCGGCGCAGGCGATGGCCACGTCAGCAGGGCCGAGGCGGCAGGCGATGCCCCCTTGGCCGGCGAAGGCGTGCGCGATGCCGAGGCTCACCGCCAGATAGAGCAGGCAGGAGAGCCCGAAGCCGCACAGGGAGGTGAGCAGGCTCTGCGTCATGGGATAGAGCACGAGCGCCGCGTGCGGAAAGCCCAAAAGGCGCAGCATGCCGAGCATCCGGCGCTTGCGCTCCACCGCGCCCTGCACGGAGCTTAGGGTGAACGCGGCGAAGCCCGCGCCCACGGCCAGCGAAATGATGAGGATGACCTGGTTGATGGACGATTCCAGCATGCGGATGGCCGCGATCTCGCGCGAGCGCGTGCGCGTCTCGATGTGCCGCTGGCCAAGGGCCGCGGCGAGGCCTTCCACGGCGTCGAGGTCGCGCGCGTAGAGCCGGAAGGACGCGTAGCGGCGCTCGCCCTCGCGGGGAGTGCCCGTGAAGCCGCGGGACGGGACTTCCAGATAGTCGCGGTAGTCTTCGAGGTCTTGCAGGGCGGAGAGCGGCGCGAAGGCCATGCGTCGGTCGGCCGCGGCTTCGGGGAGCACGGCGGTGACGTGGAAGACCAGGCGCGCCGATTCCAGCCGGCCCTCGGGCGTGCGGCGCCCGAGCCGCGCCAACAGGCTCGCGCCGGACCCGACGCCAAGCGCCTTGGCCGCCGGTGCCGAGAGCACAAGCTCGGGCTCCTCGCCGTCCGCGGGCGGCGTGATGCCAAGATGCGCGAGCACAGGTTCGCCGGGGCTGCTCGGCTCGAGCGAGAGGCTCGCGCTCTTGCCGCTGCCGTCTGCACCGGCGGCGAGGGTGATGTCCGTGGCGGTCTCGCGGGTGCGGCCGATGGCGAAGGCAGCGCCCGGCAGCTCGCCAAAGGCCCGCACTTCGGCCTCGGTGAAGCTGCCGCCGTCGCTCTTGGGCGTGATGATGAGCACCGTGGGGTCTTGCAGCAGGCGCTCGCGCATGCCCTCGATGACGCCGTTCTTCAGGCCCTGAAGCACGAGCAGCGGTGTGAGCATGCTGGCGAGCGCAAGAATGGCGCAGAGCGTGAGCGAGCGCTCGAAGCGCCAGTCACGCGCGGCGAGGTATATGGCGAGCCAGATCTTTTTCAGCATGGCGCGCCCTCCCCGCCCGGGGCGCCTGTCGCAGTGCCGGCGCCGTCGTCGAGGACGGCCGTGACGCCGCCTTCGTCCTCCTCCATACGGAAGGCCAGTTCCTTGAGGCCGCCCCGGCGCGCCCAGTCGGCATTGTGCGTCACGAGCACGAGGCTCCCTGCGTGCTGGTCGAGCGCCGCGAGAAAGGCGTCCATGACGCGGGCTGCGTGCACCGGGTCCAGAGCGGCCGTGGGTTCGTCCGCGAGGATGAGCTGCGGCCCCGGGGTGAGCGCGCGCACGATGGCCGCGCGCTGGCGCTCGCCCACGGAAAGCGTGGCCGGCATGGCGCCCGTGAGATGGGCCACGCCCAGGCCTTCGGCGAGGCCGCGTGCGCGGGCCTCGGCTTCGGCATCCGGCATGCCGCCAAGCCGCGCCGTGAGCGTCATGTTTTCGCCCACGGTGAGGAAGGGCAAAAGCTCGCCCGACTGGAGCACATAGCCCATGTGCGCAAGGCGCAGGGCGGCCATGGCGTCATGGCGCTCGCCGGCCCAGAGGGCGGTCACATCCAGCGCCGGGGCGTCCGGCTCGGGGGCGAAGGTGAAGCGCGCGGCAGAGTCGGGCCTGAGCGCCAGGCCGAGCAGGTCGAGCGTGGTGCTCTTGCCGCAGCCGCTGGGGCCCGTGATGGCGAGGCGCGCCCCGCGCGGGATGTGCAGGCTCTTGATGAGCAGACGGTAGCCCTGCTCGCGCTGGCGGCGTTTGAGGAGATTTTTTATGACATAGAGCATGTGTCGCTTCCCGGCCGCGCCGTAAGCCCCGTGAGGGCCGGCGCCTTGAGGCAGCATGCCAAAGCCCGGGGCAAAGGTCGAGAAAAATCCCGGGCGGGCGCCAGGGCGCGCGGTGAAGTGGGAGTATATCAGGGGTGCCCCTATTTATTATTTGATAAAAGAAACTGTTTCCTATAATATTTATGAAGAGGTATTTCTTTACACATATTCGGGGTGCCCTATGCCTCTTTCCGCCTACCGTCACGACCTGGAAAAGCTCTATGCCGCCCGCATCGCGCATGCCTCGGCCGACCCGCGCCAGGTGCTGTTTTGTCGCAGCCTGCGCTATCTCATCGAACATGCGGAAGATTTTGACCGCTGCGTGCCCGAGGACAATCCTTTTTACCGCGAATTCACAGGCCTTTTGAAAAAGGGCTTCACGAGCGAAGAGGATTGCTTCAGCCTTTTTGAATGTATGGTCATCCTGTTCCGCCTGCGCCAGTGCGCCCGCGGCGGCGAGACCAGCCCGCTGGAGCGCGACGTGCTGCGCCATTTTGAGGAATGCGGCGAATGGAGCCCGGATGACGAGACCCTAGTGAGCGAGTGGTACTGGCGGCGCATCCCGGCGCTTGCGGCCTCGCGCGGCTAGAGCCAAGGCCGGAGCGCTCCGCCGTACCGCTGCCCCGGCACGTCCGGGGCCGCGCCGTTCTTTTGGTAAAGCTTTGTTTACTTCAGCGTTGTTGCAGTGTCCGTGCGGCCTCTGTAATGCCGAAATTATCCGTCAAAAACAGCCTTTTTGCTGCTGGCTGCGTCAGAAAAAAATTTCCTCGGTCGAGTACTTAAGTACACTCCCT
>CAMWVJ010000270.1 GCA_947177645.1 uncultured Desulfovibrio sp. | reverse complement strand
CCCTGGGCACGTCTTCCAGATCCTTCACGTTCTGGTGCGGGATGATGACAAGCCTGAGCCCCCGTGCCACGCCGGCGAGGATCTTTTCTTTGATGCCGCCCACGGGCAGCACCCGGCCGCGCAGGGTGATCTCGCCGGTCATGCACAGGTCCGCGCGGGCGGGCTGCCCGGTGAGCGCGGAAATGAGCGCCGTGGTGAGCGTCACGCCGGCCGAGGGGCCGTCCTTGGGCGTGGCGCCCGCGGGCACATGGATGTGGATGTCATGCCGGGCGGCAAAGGCCGGGTCGAGGCCGAGCACATCCGCGCGGGAGCGGATATAGCTCATGGCGGCCTGCGCGCTCTCCTTCATGACATCGCCGAGCTGGCCAGTGAGCAGGAGCGCGCCCTTGCCCTTGACGGCCGAGGCCTCCACGGTCAGCACCTCGCCGCCGGCCGGTGTCCAGGCGAGGCCGAGCGCCATGCCGGATTCGAGCTCGGCCTCGCTCTCGTCTTCCAGAAAGCGCGGCGCGCCCAGCAGCTTTTCCACCTCGGCCGGCCCGACGCGGAAGGGGCCGCGCGCCCCCTCGGCCTTGCGCCGCGCCAGCTTGCGGCACACGGCGCCGAGCTCGCGCTCGAGATTGCGCACGCCGGCCTCGCGCGTGTATTCGGCGATGATCTTGTCGAGGGCCGCGTCGGTGAGGCGCACGTCGCCCGCCTTCAGGCCCGTGTCCTCCACGCGCTTGGGCAACAGGTGGCGCTTGCCGATCTCGGCCTTTTCCTGCCGCGTGTAGCCCGGCAGCGTGATGACCTCCATGCGGTCGCGCAGGGCCGCGGGGATGGAATCCACATGGTTCGCCGTGCAGATGAAGAGCACGCGCGAGAGGTCAAAGGGCACGTTGAGATAATGGTCGCTGAAGCTGTTGTTCTGTTCCGGGTCGAGCACCTCCAGGAGCGCGGAGGAGGGATCGCCGCGGAAGTCCGCGCCGAGCTTGTCCACCTCGTCCAGCACCATGACCGGGTTGCGCGTGCCCGCCTGGCGCAGGGCCTGGAGGATGCGGCCGGGCATGGCGCCGATGTAGGTGCGCCGGTGCCCGCGGATCTCGGCCTCGTCGTGCATGCCGCCCAAGGAGAGGCGCTGGAACTTGCGCCCGAGAGAGCGCGCGATGGACCGGCCGAGCGAGGTCTTGCCCACCCCGGGAGGGCCGGAGAAGCAGAGGATGCTGCCCTTGGAACGCGGATTGAGCTTGCGCACGCTCAAAAATTCGAGGATGCGCTCCTTGACCTTCTCCAGTCCGCAATGGTCCTCGTCGAGGATGTCGCGGGCGCGGGCGATGTCCAGCCGGTCGCGGGACTGCTTCTTCCACGGCAGGTCGGCGAGCCATTCCAGATAGGAGCGCAGCACGGACGCCTCGGAGGAATCCGCGTGCATGCTTGAGAGGCGCCGGAGCTGCCGGTCGGCCTCGGTGCGCGCCTCACCGGTGAGGCCGGCCTTGTCCAATGCCTGCTTGAGGCTTGTGAGGTCGTCGTCGGCATCGTCCTCGCCGTCGCCGAGCTCGTGGCGGATGGCCTTGAGCTGTTCGCGCAGGAAATATTCCTTCTGCGCCTTGTCCATGCCCTCGCGGGCCGCGCCCTGGATGCGCGCCTGCACGGTGGCGACCTCGAGCTCGTGCTGAAGGCGCTCATGCACGAGGCGCAGGCGTTCCAGCGGGTCGCCCGCTTCGAGGAGGGCCTGGGCCTCCGCCATCTTCATATGCAGGTTGGCGGCGATGATGTCCGCGAGGCGCCCCGGGTCGTCCACGCCCTGGAGCACGCCGAGGATGTCCGGCGAGGAGATGCCCCTGAGCGAGAGCACCTTCTCGCTCTGCTCGCGCACGGCCCGCAACAGAGCCTCCACGTCCGCGCCAGCGGGCACGGGCGCCTCGGCCACATGCTCCACGCGCGCCTCGAGGAAGGGCTCGGCTTGGCGGTAGCCGGCCACGCGCGCGCGGCTCACGCCCTGCACCAGCACCTTGATGCGGCCGTCAGGCATCTTGAGCATGCGCATGACCTGCACCACGGTGCCGGTCTGGTAAAGGTCGGCCGGCCCGGGGTCCTCCACGCCCTCCTCGCGCTGGGCCACCACCAGCAGCTGGCGCCCGCGGCGCACCGCGGCTTCCACGGCCCTGACGGATTTTTCGCGGCTGATGAAGAGCGGCAGGATCATATAATTGAACACCACCACGTCGCGCACGGGCAGCACGGGCAGCACGGGCGGCAGCGGCCGGTCAGCGGCCGGGCCGGCCCCTCCCGCGGGGGCGGCAGCGGCGGCCGGGGCGCCGGCATCGGGAGCCATATGGGCGGCGTCGAGATCTTCCGCGCCGTCCGGAAGGATGGCGGGATCTTTCGTATCTTCGGTCATTTTTCCCCCTGAAAACTCAGAGAACCTTGCACTGGGTGATGCTGTAACAGTCGCCCTCGGTGACGATGACGTGGTCCACGAAGCGGAGCCCGAGACGCGGGGCGAGGCGTTGCAGCTCCGCCGTGAGCGCCAGGTCGGGTTGCGAGGGCCACGCGTCGCCGCCCGGGTGGTTGTGCACGAGGATGATGCCGCTCGCCTTGCGCATGAGGGCGCTTTCCAGCACGTCGCGCGGCTGGAGGGGCACGGCGCTCACGCCGCCGCGGGAGAGGCGCTCCCACGCGAGGAGGCGGTTGGCCCCGTCCACCAGCGCGATCCAGCATTCCTCGTGCGGCGAGGCGCACAGGCGCTCGCGCGCCATGCGGGCCACGGCCTCGGGCGTGGCGAGCTTCGTGCGGCGCCTGGGCGGCGCGGAAGCGCGCCGGGCCAGCACCTCGCGCAGCACCTGCCAGAAGGCCAGAAGCCCCGGCCCGAAGCCCGGCACCTGCACAAGCTCGTCGGGCCTTGCGTCCAGCACGCCGCGGATGGTCTCGAAGCGGCGCAGCAGCTCGCGCGCCAGCGGCTTGGTATCCGCGCGGCGCAGGGCATAGCCCAGAAGAAGCTCCAGCACCTCATAATACGCCACGGCGAGCGGTTCGCGGGCAAGCCTTTCGCGGAGCCGGGCGCGGTGCCCGGTATGGGGCGGCGGTGGGGCCTTGGGGCCGGCTGACATAGAGTAAGCAGTCC
>CAMWVJ010000269.1 GCA_947177645.1 uncultured Desulfovibrio sp. | reverse complement strand
ACTCAGGCTCCGCCGGCGCGGCTTCGGGCGCCGGCGTTTCCTTTTCCCCGGCGCTCGCTTCGGGCGCGTCATCTCTTTCTGCCTTGTGCGGCCGGCGCTCTGCGCGCGGCTTTTTGGCCTGGCTGCGTGGGGCGCGGCCCTCCTCCTCGCTGGCGGCAGCGCGCTGGCCGCCCCGGGGGCCGAGCACGCTTTCCACGGCTTCGCGCAACTGCACGCGGCGGGCGCGCACCTTGGCCTTGCGCGCGCCCACGATGCCGAAAATGCCGGTCTTGGCGTCCTGCACGATCTCGATCTCGAGCCGCTCCCGCGGCGAGTCGAAATAGGCGCAGGCTTCCGCTATGGCGCTGTCGAGGTCCTTGCCCTGGAACTCCTTGAATCCGTCCATATGTATAAGCCTCGCCGGAGCGGCCGCGCGGGCCGCCCCGTTTTCGCTATTTTGCGGCGGACGCCTTCTGGGGCGCCTTGCCGCCGTGTTTGAGCTTCCGCATCATGAGCCACTGCTGGAAGATGGAGAGGATGTTGTTCACCAGCCAGTAGAGCACGAGGCCCGACGGGAAGTTGAGGAAGAGCACGGTGAAGATGAGCGGCAGGAAGAGCATGATCTTCTGCTGCATGGGGTCGGCCGGGGGCGGGCTCATGCGCTGCTGGAGGAACATGGTGATGCCCATGATGATGGGCGTGATGTAGAGCGGGTCCTTGGCCGAGAGGTCGGCGAGCCAGATGATGTCCGTGCCCGGCAAATAGGTGATGAAGGAGGCGTGCCTGAGCGCGATGGACGTGAGCAGGGCCTGGTACAGGCCGAAGAACACCGGCAGCTGGATGAGGATAGGCACGCAACCGCTGGCGGGGTTGACGCCGTAGGTCTTGTAGAGCGCCATGACCTCCTTGTTCATCTCCTCGCGGTTGCCCTTGTACTTCTCGCGGATGGCCAGCATCATGGGCTGGAGCTGCTTCATCTTTTCCATGGAGGCGTAGCTCTTGGCCGTGAGCGGCCAGAACACGGCCTTGATGAACAGCGTGAGGAAGATGATGGCCACGCCCCAGTTGTGGACGAAGCTGTGGAAGAATTCGAGCAGCCAGAGCAGCCCCTTGGCGATGATGCTGAAAAAGCCGAGCTGGATGCTCCGCGCGAGCTGGTCGGAGACGGCCTCGAGCTCCGAGCGCACCTTGGGGCCGAACCAGTAGGAATAGGAGAGCTCGCGCTCCTCGCCGGGGTTGAGCAGAAGCTCCGGCTCCTCAACCGCCGCGCGGAAGACCGTGTTCTGCGCCACGCCCTTGACCGTCACGGCATCCGGGTCGCCGGGGAGGACAGCGGCGAGAAAATAGGTGCTCATGGGGCCGGCCCACCAGATCTTGCCGGTGGCCTGCACGCCGGTGGTGCCCAGGGTCTTGCCGGAGGATTCCTCGTCCACGCTGCCGTTTTCGTCCCAGGCCACGCGCATGGAGTCGTACTGGCTGCCCGTGGCGATGCTGGAATCGAGCGCCGCCGTGGCGCCCACGCGCACGCTGCGGGGCTGGTCGCCCGTGTTGATGAGCCGGATCTTTTCCTTGATGAGGTAGGTGTCGCCGCTGAAGTTGAGCTCGCGCACGACGCGCAGATTGTCCACCATGCCGGTGAGGCGCAGGGTGCCCTGCTCGCCCTCGGCGAGCGTGAGGGCGTCGGCGCCGTCCAGCGCCCATTGCCCGGTGCTCCACGAGGGCTGGCCGTTGATGACGAGCCCGAGCGGCGCCACGGCGGCCGTGCGCTCGTCCACCAGGTTGACCAGGGGCGAATCCGGCGCGAGGCCGGCCTGGTACTTCTTGAGCTCATAGGAGCGCAGGGGGCCGCCGCCGGAATAGAGCACCGCCTTGTACAGCGGCGAATCCACGGTCACGTCGCGCCCGGCCGAGGGGGTGAAGGTGGGCAGCGTCGCCGTGCGCTCCGCCTCGGCCTTGCGCGCTTCTGCCTTTTCGGCCTCCTTGCGGGCCGCTTCCTGCTTTTCCGCCACCTGGGCCGGGTCGGGCTTGGCCACCCAGCCCATGTATTCGGCCACATGGCCCCAGCCGAAAAGGATGATGAGGCAGAGAACGATGGCCAGGATGAGATTTTTGTTGTCCTGCATGGAAAAGTCTACTCCTCGGACGAAGGCGGGTCGCCGGGGCGACGTCTTGGGGGCGGCACCGGGTCATAGCCCGAGCCGCCCCAGGGGTGGCAGCGCATGAGGCGCCGCAGGGCGAGCCAGCCGCCGCGCGCGATGCCGTGCCGGAGGATGGCCTCGGCGGCATAGGCGGAACAGGTGGGCGTGAAGCGGCAGGCCGGCGGCAGGAGCGGCGAGATGCAGCACTGGTACAGGCGGATGGGCAGGATGCAGAGCCTGCGGACTATGTCGGCCACGGCGCCTGATCCTCCGAAGCTGCTGCGCGTTGCGGGCGCGTGCCGGGGTCGTGCCTCGGCCGCCCTTGAAGGAGCGGCAGAAGCTCGGCCGTGACAGCGGCGAGGTCGAGGCCGGCCTGGCCGGCCTGGCGCTTGGCCACCGCCACCACGTCCCCTGAAGGGAGCGCACTGGCATGGAGGCGGAAAAATTCCCGCAGGAGGCGCTTGATGCGGTTGCGCGTCACCGCGTCGCCCACCTTGCGGGAAACCGCCATGCCCGTGCGGGAGCGGGCCTCATGCCCCGGCAGCAGGAAAAGCAGAAAATGGGGGCTGTGCAGACGGCGCCCGCGCTCGTAGCAGGCGGTGAATTCCGCCCTGCGCCGAACCCGGGCCTGCTTGGGATAGCCCGCTTGGGCGCCCGCGAGGGGCGCGCCCTGTGCCCTGGGCCGCAACGGCATGCTCCGCCGCGCCCGGGCCTAGGGGGCCAGACGCTTGCGGCCCTTGGCGCGGCGACGGCGGATGATGGCCCGCCCGCCGGGGGTGGCCATGCGCGCGAGGAAGCCGTGCCTGCGGGCGCGGCGGATCTTGCTCGGCTGGTATGTCCTTTTCATGTGCTGACTCCTTGAGGCTCAGAGAAGCGCCGCCCCGGCTGGTTTCGGCGAAAGAGAGCCGCCCCCCGGGGGAGGCGGCGCCGGGCCGCGCGCTGGCATTGTGCCGAATGTGGCTACATACACGGCCAAAGGCCCCGCGTCAAGCACGGGGCGTTACCGCCGGCGCTGCGGGGG
>CAMWVJ010000268.1 GCA_947177645.1 uncultured Desulfovibrio sp. | reverse complement strand
GGCCGCCCGAGGCCGCGGTGGCGCCCATGCTCACCACCACGGGGACTTTGCTGGCAAGGCGCTCCAGCGCGGCGTAGATCTCCTGCGAGGCCGCGGCGCCCCCGCCGGGCGAGTCCACGCGCAAGAGCACGCCCTTTACCCGCTCGTCCTGCTCCAGCTGGCGCAGCCAGGCGAGGGTGGGTGCCGGGTCGAGGATGGGTCCGCGCACGGAGACGAGCGCCAGGCGTTCGCCCGGAGCGGGCAGCACGGCAAGCCGCCCGATGGCGCCGGCAGCAAGCAGTGCAAGCACCACGAGGCCCCAGAAGAGCACGGGGTGCCGCTTGCGGAAGGGCGGCCGCAGAAAGGCGCGCCACACGGATGCCGGGATGCGACTAAGCGGGCAGCCGCCACAGCCGCTGTCAGCCTCATGCCGGGGGCCGGCGGCTTCGAGGGTGAAGTCAGGCGAGCCGCCGGGGTCACGGGCGGAGTCTTGAGGTACGGTATCAGCCATCATGGCCTCCTGGTGGTGTTTCGGCGTTGGTGACGGCTTTGGCGGCCGGCCCAGCCAGCGGCGCCTCGGGCCAGCGCCGGGCCGCCTCCTCCCGCAAGAGGTATTTCTGGATCTTGCCGCTGGCCGTGAGCGGGAATTTCTCCACCACGGCCACATGCCGCGGGATCTTGTGCCAGGCGATCTTTCCGCGGCACCATTGGCGTACCGCCTTGGCGTCCGGCGCGGCGCCGGGCTTCGGCAGGATGAAGGCCGCCACTTCCTCGCCGTATTTGCGGCTCGGCACGCCCACCACCTGCACGTCCATGACCCCGGGCATGCCGAGGAGGAATTCCTCCATCTCGCGCGGATAGATGTTTTCGCCGCCGCGGATGATCATGTCCTTGAGGCGGCCGGTGATGGTGAGGTAGCCGGCCTCGTCCATGACGCCGAGGTCGCCCGAGCGCAGCCAGCCCTCGGGGGTCACGGCCCGCGCCGTCTCTTCGGGCATCCTGTAATAGCCCTGCATCACATTGTAGCCCCGGCACAGGATCTCGCCGGGGGTGCCACGCGGCAGTTCCTCCACGCCGTCCGGCGCGGCCACGCGCACCTCGATGCCCGGGAGCGCCCGGCCTACGGTCGTGCAGCGGGAGGGGAGCGGGTCATGGATGTCGGACTGCGTCATCACCGGCGACGCCTCGGTGAGGCCGTAGCAGATGGTGATCTCGCGCATGTGCATGTCCTCCACCACGCGGCGCATGAGCGGTTCCGGGCAGACGGAGCCGGCCATGATGCCCGTGCGCAACGAGGAGAGGTCGAACTGGTGAAAGCGCTTGTGCTCCAGCTCGGCGATGAACATGGTGGGCACGCCGTAGAGGGCCGTGCATTTCTCGCGCTCCACGGCCTCGAGCACGTGCAGGGGGTTGAAGCTCTCGAGCATCACCATGGCCGCGCCGTGGTTGACGCAGGCCATGACCCCGAGCACGCAGCCGAAGCAGTGGAAGAGCGGCACGGGCAGGCACACGCGGTCGCGCTCGGTGAAGCGCTGGCGCCGGCCGATCCAGTAGCCGTTGAGGCCCACGCCCAGATGCGTGAGCATGACCCCGCGCGGGAAGCCCGTGGTGCCCGAGGTGTACTGCATGTTGATGGCGTCCTGCGGGGAAAGCTCGGCCTGCCGCGCCCGGTAGGTGCCCTCGTCGGTCATGGCCGAGAGCGCCAGGATCTCGGGCATGGAGAACATGCCGCGGTGCTTTTCCGGCCCAAGAAAGCCCACGCGCCGCAAGTGGGGCAGCGCCTTGCTGCGCAGGCCGCCGGCGCGGGGCTGGGCGCGGAGCTCCGGCGCGATGGCGTAAAGGGTGTCGAGAAAGCTGTGGTCGCGCAGGCTGTCGATAAGGAAGAGGTTTTCGCATTCCGACTGGCCGAGCAGGTAGCGCAGCTCGTGCTCGCGGTAATTGGTGTTCACCGTGAGCAGCACGGCGCCGATGCGCGCCGTGGCGAACTGGAGCGCCACCCACCAGGGCACGTTGGTGGCCCACACGGCCACCTTTTCGCCCTTTTTGATGCCGAGCGCCATGAGGCCGCGGGCGAGGCGGTCCACGAGGGCGCCGAACTCGCGCCAGGTGAGGCGGAAGCCGCGGTCGGGATACACCAGGGCGTCGTTGTCCGGGAAGCGGGCGACAGTTTCATCCAAAATCTGCCCGAGCGTGCGCTCGCGCAGCTCAAAGGTCTCGTCATCGGGGAGGGGGATGGCGCGGCTCATGGATTGTAGGCCACCCCGAGGACGCGCACCGGCTCCCCGTCCAGCGCGGTGAGCGCGTGGGGAACGATGGAATTGTAATAGACGGTCTCGCCGGGCGAGAGATCGTAGCTTTCGCGGCCGTAGCGCAGCCTGAGGCGCCCGGCCAGCACGAGGATGAATTCCTCGCCCTGATGCGAGGAGAGGTGCGGCTCCTCCCCGTCCCTCGGCGGGAAGAATTCCACGCAAAAAGGCTCCATGTTGCGGTCGCTCTTGCCCTTGCCGAGCACCTGATAGATGTAGCCGGGCCGGCGCATGTCCGCGGCCGGTTCGGCGCTGCCGTCCGCGTGCGGGGCTTCGGCCACCTCCTCCCGCACGGGCGTCACGCGCCGCCTGTCGGGGAAGCCGTCGATGCGGGAAATGACCGGGTCGGCCGACTCCTCGCCGTCGAGAAAGGTGCCGAGGCGCACGTCAAGGGCGCGGGCCACCTTTTGCAGGGTACCGATGGGGGGATAGACAGCGCCGTTTTCGAGGCCTTCCAGAAAGGCCGGGGAGAGGTTGGTGGTCTCGGCGAGGGCGGAAAGATCCATGCCGCGCGCTTCCCTGAAGGCGCGGACACGGCCGCCGACGGCATTGTCCCGCCTGGGCGGGGGGGCTGTGCCGGGCATTGAGGCTCCTTGGAAAAAGGGGAAAAGCGGGAACCGGCTTCGTGCCCGAAACCGGAGTATCGGGCACTATAGCGGCAAGGGCGCGGCGAGGCAAGCGCGGGCTGGGGAGGACGCGGGGGCCACGGGAAACCCCAAAAAGCGTACATCCCCGTCATTTCCGGCGGGCGCCCCTTGCCATCCATGCAAGACAATGCCACTCTCTGCGGACGGGGCGCGCGCCCCGCATCCCCACGCCCCGCACCGCCATGCAAAAACCAACGCCCACGCTGGCGCGC
>CAMWVJ010000267.1 GCA_947177645.1 uncultured Desulfovibrio sp. | reverse complement strand
CCGCCACAGTCTGCCCCTTCTTCGCACCGCACCCCGCGCGCCCCTCCGTACCCCTTCAGGGCGAACACAAAAATCCCCCCAAGCATGCCTTGTATTTTAGTCGATTTGCCTATATTGCTAGTCAGCAATGCCATATGGGGCACTCCGGCCACACCTCCAGCACCCCGAGGGAAAGGATATGAAAAAAACCGTCCTGCTGCTCGCGCTTCTCGGCGCCCTGCTCCTTCCCCTGCGCCCGGCCATGGCGGCCGATGGCTGCAGCCTCTACGGCTTCACCCTTGACCAAAGCCCGGAGCAGGCCCTGCAGAATGCCCGCGCCAAGGGCCTGACCATCGAGGGGTTCAACCTGCCCGAGCGATATGGCCAGGCTTCGGGCATGCACGAGCAGTCCCTCCCCTCCGACCTGAACGACCCGTTTCAGCGCTTCCTTTCCGCGCTCTCCGCAGTGCCCGGGCAGCCCGGCATCCCCCCGAGCAATGACCTGTATCTGGTGGACAAGAATCTGGTGGCGCTTGCCAGTTATGGGGAGCTGCCGCTCTGCGTCATCCGCGTTCAGAGCCAGGAAGTTCCGCAACTCTATCTCTATTTCGCCAGGAAAGACGGCCAGTGGAAGTGTTTTGCCATTGAGCCTTACGGCGTGCGCGGCCTTGATGTGTATCTCAAGGATATGCAGAGCCTGTTCACGGAGCGCTACGGCGCGCCCATGCCCTCCAAGGCCCCCGAAGAGCCGGAGGAGGACCCGCGCGCCATTTCAGCCAATACCATACTCAGGAATTTGAAGGCCAACACCTTCAGCAACCGACTGGCCGGCCGCGTGGAGCCCACCACGCCCGAGGCCGACTGCTGGGAGAAAAACGGCGACTGCGCCGTCATCACCAAGGATTTCACGGCCGCCATGCTGCTCGACGCGGGCCTGACCCGCGATGCCTTCCAGCAGGTCCTTTCCCTTGTGAAGGCAAAAATCGACGAGCAGCAAAAGGCGAAGCAGGAGCAGGAAAACGCGGCTTCGCAAAAGCGCAAGTCGATGATGTGAGCCGCTGGCAGGGCTGTTAATGACAGGGGCCGGGGCCGGGCGCCCCGCCCCTTGCGGTGAGACGGCGGCACAAGCCCCGGGCCCTCGCTGCCCGGCCCTCCCGCAAAGCTCAGCCCATGCCCCGCAAACGCCGAGAGGTGCCTGTGATGCGCCCGCCCCGACTCTCCCCGGGCCTCACGCCCATGCGGCTTGTGCTGCTGGGCCTGACGGTCCTCTACATTTTCTGGCAGATCAGCCTTTCCGGCGCCATCCTCACCGCCGCGGACATGGAGACCTCCCGCCGCCTGAGCAGCCTCGCGCGCTGGACAGTGGGGCTCGGCGGCTTCCTCTTCGTGTTCCGGCTCACCTGGGGGCGGGCCTTCACGGCACGGCTGCGGCAGGCCCGCCTGGTGCTCCCCGTGGGCCTGGGGCTCGTGGCCGGCGCGCTCTTCGTCTGGGCGGAAGACGCCATCGTGGATCACTACGCCGCCCGGGCCGACGCGCAAGCCCGGATGGAGGCCAAGACCATCCAGCTCTTCGGCGCGGCCTTCCTCAAGGGCAAGGTGCGCCTGCCCGACCTTGCGGCCGAGGCCGCACAGGACCCGGTGAAGGTGCGGGCCTTCCTCAAGGTGCTGGGCTTCGCCATCTGGAGTGACCCCGCCCTCATCGCCGAGGTCAACAGCCAGCGCGCCGCCATCCTCGGCGCCCTTCAGGGCGATGCCCCCTACAAGCGCATCGACAGCGCCTATGCGGACTATGC
Source organism: uncultured Desulfovibrio sp. (assembly GCA_947177645.1). Lineage (GTDB taxonomy): Bacteria > Desulfobacterota > Desulfovibrionia > Desulfovibrionales > Desulfovibrionaceae > Desulfovibrio. The sequence continues at coordinate 1,373 of CAMWVJ010000267.1, read as the reverse complement.
CGCCCAGGCCGCGGCATGGCAAAACGCGGAGACCCGGCTCAGGCGCATCCCCTATGCCGAATGGGCGGCCCTGCTCAACCCGGTGCTCGGTCAATACGCGGCCTGCACGAACGACCAGTGCCGGGCCGAGATCAGCAGCAAGGTGAAGGCCTATCTCGGCCGCTACATGCAAAAGAAGGGGCTTGAGCTTCCGCTCGACATCGACCTCGACGCTTTCTGTGAGACGCGGCACGAGACGCGCTATGTCATGGGCCGCGAGGTGCGCGGCGGCGAAAGCAGGACCTGCTCGGCGAGCGAGCAGTCGCTGCGCGGCCAGGTGGACAGCATGGCCCGCGCCGCCATGGACAAGGCCCTGGAGCGCCAGCGCGACCTGCCGCCGGCCATCCGAAGCCGTGTGGCCGACCTTTCCTCGCCCCTGTCTCTCGAGGCCTGGCGCGCCCTGTTCAAGGGGCAGATCGACGCGGAGATCGAAAAGCGCCTCAACGCGGAATTTGGCGACCCGGCCCGCTATGCCGAGGGCGCCCCGGAGGGCGCCCAGGGCCGGGACTACGCCATCTCGGTCTTCCTGCCGCCGGTGGCCCTGGGCTTTTCCGTGCTCGTGGGCCTGCTGCATCTCGCCAATGTGCTGACCATGCTCTTCAGGCACGCGCTCTTGTGGTCGGCCGGCGCCGCCGGCCTCTGTCTGCTCCCGCTGCTCTTCGCCACGCCGGTGCCCTTGAGCGGCATGGCCGGCCTCTATGCCCGCTGGCTGATGCAATGGGAGGCGCTGCTCTATCCCTTCGGGATTTTCAGGGGACTCATCCTATGAGGAAACTGACCCTCGTCCTTGGCCTTCTGGCCCTGTTCTGGGCCGCGCCGGCGCTGGCCGCGCCGGACTGTTACACCAGCGCCGCGCACCCGGCGCATGAATTCCCCTTTGTGCAGGAAGAATCCTTCGAGGTCGTCTCGCTCGACCCGCAGGACGGCAACACCTGCCTTCCGCCCATCCGCTTCTACAAGGGCGCGCCCCTCGTGCGCCAGCCCGTGTATGCGCCCCTGCGCGATGTGTACGCAAGCTATGCCCGGGCCCTTGAAAGCAAGGATGCGAACATGCTGCGGCGCATGGTGGCCTGTCTCAGGCCAACGCCGCGCACGCTGCCCCTGTGGTTCGGCCTCGCCAACGAGCCCGAGACCCCGCCCATGGAGCTTGGCGGCATGCGCCGGATGAAGGAGATCTTCACCTTCCTCTCGCCCGCAAAAAATTTCATGCCCGAGGCCTATTCGGGCGAAGTGCTCAGGATCGATGTGGCGTGGCCGCTGCTCTTCCTTCTCATGGGCGGCGAGCTCATCCCCTCTGATGAGCCGGCCCGGTTCCGCCCCGATGACAGCTACGG
>CAMWVJ010000266.1 GCA_947177645.1 uncultured Desulfovibrio sp. | reverse complement strand
ATCATGAGATGTCTGGTGGGCTCGTATTTGTTTATAAGAGACAGTAATTTTTCTGCGGTATACGAGCGAGCTCACGGCCGTGGAAGACCGGCTCATCGCACTCAACGGCTATAAAAATTCCACCAACAAGCGTTTCCATGAGCCCATGCGCTGGGCGCCCGTGGCCTATGCGGCGCATTTTCCCGCCGTGCTCTGGGGCGATGCCGCCAAGCCGGTACTCGAAAAGCTGGGGCCGCTCACCTTCACCCGCGGCAAGCTCTATGACCATGCCTTTGCGGACGGGTATCTGATCCTCAAATTTGACCCGGATTTCACACGCTGACAGGCCGGCCGCGTCCTGCCGATTGACTTTTGCCGCTTCGGCCTTATCTCCCCCGCAGAAACCAACGCCCGGGAGGTATCCATGAGCGAATCCGTCCTTTGCGCCGTGCCGTCCGAAGCCCCGGGGGGCCTCGACGCCGCGCCCAGCGCCCATTTCGGCCATTGCGCCGCCTATACCATCGCCAAGGTGGAAAACGGCAAAATCAGCGACGTGAAAGTCATGCCCAACAACGGCCATGAGCACGGAAGCTGCATCGAGCCGGTCAACGATCTCGCCAAGGCCGGCGTCACGGCGCTGCTCGCCGGCGGCATGGGCATGCGCCCGCTGAACGCCATGCACGCCGCGGGCATCAAGGTCTACCATGCCACGGGCTTCGCCACCGTGGCCGACGCCCTCAAGGCCTTTGCCGCGGGCAGCCTCAAGACCTTCGGCGAAGAGCAGCTCTGCAAGGGCTGCGGCGGGCATCACCACTAGGCCGCGAATCTCCCACCTGCCCCCCACATGCCAAAAGCCCCGGATGGTCACGCCATCCGGGGCTTTTTGACTTCAGCGATACCTTCAGCGCTGCCCGTCGGGCGGTGGCGGTGCCTGGCGCGCCGCTGCCGCCGCCTGTTCCCGGGCGGCCCTTTCCTCCGCCGCCCGCTGTTCCGCCGCCTCGGCCACCTGTGCGGGCACGATGGTCTTGCCGATGGGGCAGAGCGCCAGCGCCGCGAGCTTTACATGCTGCCACGCGAAGGGGATGCCGATGATGGTCACGGCGCAGGCCGCAGCCCAGACAAGGTGCGCGAGGGCGATCCACACGCCGGCGAGCACGAACCAGATGACATTGCCCACCATGCCCCAGAAGCCCGTGCCCACGTCCGGCTGGCCGGTCAGCACCTCGCGCGACACGGGCATCTTGCCGAAGGGGCAGAACGCGAACTTGCCGATGACAAAGCAGGCCCGCCCCCATGGTATGCCGATGATGGAAATGAAGCAGAGCACGCCCACGAGCCACCAGGCGAGGCCCATCACGAACCCGCCCATGAGGAACCAGAGGACATTGCCGAGAAAATTCAAGACGTGCATGAGCTTATCCTGTGCGCTGCCGCCGCTTGCGCCCCTTCAGGCGCGCGGGGCCTCGCCGCCCTCAAACTCCACCACCACCTGCTCGCCCTCTTCCCCTTCGGGGCCGCGGCTGCGCCGGGCGATCTCGCCGATCTGCCACGCGGGCAGATAGGCCCGGATGCGGCTCACGGCCTCCTCGGCCTGGGCCTGCGGCAGAATGATCACAAAGCCGATACCGCAGTTGAAGATCTGGAGCATCTCGGGCCAGCCAAGGCCCCCGGTCTCCTTGAGCCAGGTGAAGACCGGCGGCATCTGCCAGCTCCCGAAGCGGATGCGCGCCTCCACCTGGCCGGGCAGGATGCGCGGGATATTGTCGTAAAAGCCGCCGCCCGTGATATGCGCCATGCCCTTGATGTTCATGTCGCGCAAAAGCGGCCGCACGGCCTCCACATAGATGGTCGTCGGCGCGAGGAAGACCTCGGCCACGGTCTTGCCATCAGCGCCGGGCAGCGGGTCGTCCGGGCCAAGGCCCGATTCGGCGAGGATCTTGCGCGCAAGCGAATAGCCGTTGGAGTGCAGCCCCGACGAGGCCACGCCCACCACCGCGTCGCCCACCTGGGTGCCGGAGCCGTCCACGAGCTTCGCGTTGTCCACGAGGCCCACGCAAAAGCCGGCGAGGTCGTATTCGCCCGGGGCGTACATGCCCGGCATCTCGGCGGTCTCCCCGCCCAGAAGGGCGCAGCCCGCCTGGCGGCAGCCCTCGGCCACGCCGCCCACCACGGCCGCGGCCGTGTCCACATCGAGCTTGCCGGTGGCGAAATAATCCAGAAAGAAGAGCGGCGCCGCGCCCTGCACGAGGATGTCGTTGGCGCTCATGGCCACGAGGTCGATGCCCACGGTGTCGTGTTTGTTCCAGGCGAAGGCGAGCTTGAGCTTGGTGCCCACGCCGTCCGTGGAGGCCACGAGCACAGGATCGGCCATGCCCGCGAGGTCGGGGCGGAAGAGGCCCCCGAAGCCGCCAATGTCCGCGAGCACGCCCCGCGTCTGCGTGGAGGCGACCAGCCCCCTGATGCGGCGCACCAGGGCATTGCCCGCCTCGATGTCAACTCCGGCGGCAGTATAGGCACGCGCGCGGTCACTGGACATGGTTTCCTCCTTGCTCTCTGTTGTGTAGCAGAATTTGCCCCGAAGCCCAAGCGACTTTTTCACCGGCCCGGCGCGGGCCTTTTTCATGGACCGCCGCAAACGCCCCTGCTATACTCACAGCATGAAGACTCCCCCAGGCGCCCGCAAGGGCGCATGCCGCGCGGGCGCGGCCCTGCTCGCGCTCCTGTTCGTGCTGGCGCCCGCCATGGGCGTGGCGCCCGGCGCTTCAGCCGCCGAAAGCTCCCGTGAGGTGCCGGTGCAGGCGCCGGCCCAGACCTCCGCGCAGCAGGGTGCGGCGGCTGCGGCACAGCCAACGGCGCCCGCGCCTGCCCAGGCTGCCCCGGCCGCTCAGAACGGCCAGGACGGCGCCATCGTCATCAGCAACGACGCCCCGGGCTATAACGGCTATGCCGGCACCTGGCGCGACCCGGAAACCGGCGACATCGTTACTTCGGTCATCGCGCCGCGCCGCCCGCAGGAGCAGACGCAGCAGCCGCCCATCTACATCGCGCCCCAGATCGACCCGGACTGGCCGGCCAACGGCTACGGCAATTCCGGCTGGCCCACCGGCTGGAGCGGCGGCTGGCCCAACGGCGGGCCTGGCGCCTGGCAATCCGGCGGCAACCATGG
>CAMWVJ010000265.1 GCA_947177645.1 uncultured Desulfovibrio sp. | reverse complement strand
GCCGTGATGTGCGCGAGATGTGAAGCCCCGGCTACCATGCCACATCCTCCCCGCCGCGCCGCATGCGCCGCAGCCTGAGCTTGAGGCGCGGCAAAAGGCCGAACGGCGCCTGACGGACGCTGAAGCCGTCTTCCGCCAGCATGTGCCGCAAATTGACCATGTGCGCCGAACCCACGAAGACCGCGGCGCGGCCTTCCTCAAGATAGGGGCGCATGCGTTCCCTGAAGCGCTGGTCACGGCGGCTGATGACATATTCCGTGCGCGTGGGGAATTCCGCGCTCGAGCCCATCATGCCTTCGAGGTCGCCGGCGAGATAGGCGCGCATGTTCTTGCGCGAGAGCGCCTTCCAGCCGCCGCAGGCGCGGAAGAAGCGCACCACGCGCTCGGGCGGCAGCGAGCCCAGCGAATCCAGCTGTTCCTCAAGGCTCTCCATGCCCACCACGTTCTTGCCCATGGCATGCGCCACGCGCCAGGCCTCCATATCCACGGATTCGCGCCAGCCCTGGCGCTCCAGGAAGGCGGTCCAGAGGCTGAAAAAGGCGCACCAGGGACGGGCATGGGCGAGCAGCCAGCGCACGTCGACCTTGCGCTCGTGCACCAGCCCGAAACTTCGGGCCAGCGCCCCCTGCGGGCCGTGGACCACGCGCTCGAGGCGGCGCACGTCTGCCTCTTCCAGCAAATCAAGGATGGGCGTTGTCCCGGGGAGGGGCGTGCGCCCCGCGCGATCCACATCAGCCATGAAGCCTTCGTCCAGCGGCCCCTCGAAGAGCACATGGTCCACCTTGCGGAAGAGGCGGCGGAACGAGGGCTCGAAGGAATGGCAGAAAAAGTGCGCGGTGCCCGCCACCCAAGAGGTGCGGCCGTTCTTCTCCACCTCCCAGAGCATGGCGAAGGGGCGGCGGCTCGGCCTGTCCCCGATGATTTTTGGCCGCTCGGCCGGCGCGCGGAGGAAGGCGAGCGCCACATCCTGGAGCACGTTCCCTTCGGCCGGCGCAGCAGTGGCGCCAATCTTTGCCGAGGTGCGGGGCGCTTCGGTCCACTCAGCCATGACATAGGGGAAGGACGCCTGGGCGCCCCATTTGCGCTTGAAGCGCAGGATGCCCTCATTGACGCCGAGGCCGAGATGGATGAAGCGCTTGCCCGCGGCGTGCGCGCGCTCGAGCATGGCGGCGAACAGAAGGTCGGAAGCATGGGGCACGGGGTGCGCGCGGGAATGGGCGCCGAGCACATAGCTCACGAAGTTCTCAGGGGCATAGTCGAGCAGCAGGCAGGCCGCGAGTCGTCCCTCGCCGTCCCTGGCGTCCAGCAGCCGCAGGCTGCCCCCGGCCTCGGCCAAGGCCTCGGGGGTGCGCGCATAGAGCGCGGCCACATGGGGCGCCATGGGCGCGGCCTCGCCGCGCTGGATGCGGCCGAGAAATTCGGCCCACAGGCGCCGGTGCTCGGGTGTGAACACCGTGCCTTCGGTCACGGTGAGCACTTCCGCCGCCTTTTTGAGCGGCCCGCGCAGCCGCCCAGGCGGCTTGGCCTGAGCTGAAAGGACGTAGTAGCGATCCTTGTCCGTCACATGCCCGGCGAGATGAGGGGACAGGTCGGGGCCGATGGCCCAGCAGGCCGTGGCGCCTGTTCGCTTCAGGGCTTCTTCAAGTGCTGCTTTAAAGGTCTCGTGGCTGTAGCGCCCCTCGAGAGGATACGCCACGGCCATGAGCCAGTCTTCCGCGGCGAGGAAGAAATAAGGGCCGATGCAGAAGGGCAGCCCTTGCGAAAGGGCGGTCATCAGCGGCAGCGAATGCTCGGGCACGCGGGCGAGGGCGCCCATGCGCGCAAGCATGTCCGCCATGGGGGGCTTTTGATGCCCCTGCGGCTTCGCGGCCGGCCGGGGCATGTCAGGCGGCGTCCATGCCGCGTTGGAGGTCCGCGCGGATGTCGTCCCAGGCTTCGAGGCCCACCGAGAGGCGCACCGTGCCCGGGGTGATGCCCGCGGCCGTCAGTTGTTCGTCCGAAAGCTGGCGATGCGTGGATGTGGCGGGATGCAGCACGGAAGTACGAATGTCGGCCACATGGGTTTCAAGCGAGATGAGCTCAAGCGCGTCGATGAAGCGCGCCCCGGCCTCACGGCCGCCCCTGAACGAGAAGGAGACAACGCCGCTGCACCCGTTGGGCAGGTACCTGGCGGCGAGCTTGGCATACGGGTCCCACGTCAGGCGCGGATAGCGCACCCATTCCACCTTGTCCTGCCCTTCCAGCCAGCGCGCCGCGGCCTCAGCGTTTTCCGAATGCTTCTGCATGCGCAGGGGCAGGGTCTCGAGGCCGAGATTGGTATAAAAGGCGCCCTGGGCGCTCTGGCAGCAGCCGAGGTCGCGCATGAGCTGCACGCGCGCCTTGGTGATATAGGCCGCGCGCCCGAAGGCCTTGGCATAGACGAGGCCATGGTAGGAGGCGTCCGGCTCGGTAAATTCCGGGAAGTTGCCGTTTTGCCAGTCAAAATTGCCGCTGTCCACGATGACGCCGCCGAGCTGGACGGCGTGACCGTCCATGTACTTGGTGGTGGAGTGGATGACCACATCCGCGCCGAACTCGAAGGGGCGGCAGAGGATGGGCGTCGCAAAGGTATTGTCCACGAGAAGCGGCAGCCCGCGCTCGTGCGCGAGCCTCGCGAAGCGCTCGATGTCCAGCACGCTCAGGGCCGGGTTGGCGATGGTCTCGCCATAGACGAAGCGCGTGTTGGGCCGGAAGGCAGCGGCCAGCTCCTCATCCGTGGCGGCCTGGTCCACGAAGGTGGTTTCAATGCCGAAACGCCGGAAGATGGTGTTAAAGAGGTTGAAGGTGCCGCCGTAGACATTGGTCGCGCTGACGATGTGGTCGCCCGCGCGGGCGAGATTGAGCGCCGCGAGCATGACGGCCGCCTGCCCGGAGGAGGTGCACAGCGCGCCAACGCCGCCCTCGAGCGCGGCGAGCTTCTGCTCCACGGCGTCAACGGTGGGGTTGCCAATCCGGGAATAAAAGAAGCCCGATTGCTCAAGGTCGAAAAGCCGGGCCACCTCGGCCGTGGAATCATAAACATAGGTCGTGCTCTGGACGATGGGAACCACGCGCGGCTCGCCGTTTTTCGGGCTGTAGCCCGCGTGGAGGCACTTGGTGGCTTCTTTCATGG
>CAMWVJ010000264.1 GCA_947177645.1 uncultured Desulfovibrio sp. | reverse complement strand
TGCTGTCTCCATCCGTAGCTTCCTGCGTCGCAACGGCTGGAGCAAGGCTGTTTTTGACGGATAATTTCGGCGTTACCCGTGCAGCACAGGCGCGTCACTAATTCGCTAGTATGACAAAGCCACGGTGAAAGTGTCAGCTCAGGTCAAGCCCTTTACTCTGAAGGCCGGATGAGCCCGCGCCCAAGCAACAGCGCCGCCAGTGGCGTGAGCGGCAGCCCGACAACGGTGCTCCACGCGCCGTCAAGCCGTTCGGCGAGGAAGGCCCCGCGGCCCTGCACGGCATAGGCGCCCGCCTTGTCGTCAGGCTCCCCCGTGCGCGCATAGGCCTCAAGCACAGCGCGCGGCCAGTCCGCAAAGGTCACGCGGGCCGTATCCGTGAGGTATTCTTCGTGCGGGGCCGGCCAGCTTTCGGGCACGCACAGGGCAACGGCGCTCGTCACCGAATGCGTGCGCCCGGCGAGCTGTTCCAGCATGGCAAGCGCCTCGGCGCTGTCGCAGGGCTTGCCCAGGATGCGCCCGTCCAGGCAGACCACGGTATCCGCCGCAATGACAAGACTTGCGGAAGCCTCCTCGGGCACCAGGAGGGAACGCACCCGGCCGGCCTTGCTCCTCGCGGCGCGCAGGGCATAGGCCGCGGCGTCTTCGCCGGCCGCGGGGCGCGGTTCCTCCTCATCCGGCGCAGTGAGGACGGTAAAAGGCAGCCCCCACGAGGCGAGAAGCTCGCGTCTGCGCGGTGAAGCCGAAGCGAGCACCACGCGCAGGCCCGGGGCGGGCACGAAGAGCGGCGGGGCGGTTTCGGGCAGCGGCTGCTGGTTCATGCGGGTTCAGGCGAGCGGCCTGTGGCGGAGAATTTCCCGCCCGTCCATGGCGAGCACGCGGAAGACGCCGTCTTCATACAAGCCGTAGCTGCGCGGGAAGCCCTGCTTGGGCAGCGAGAGCGAGCCCGGGTTCCAGAAATGGAGGCCGTCCAGGGTCTCGCCGCGCGGCACGTGGGTATGTCCGCGCAGGATGACCGTCCCGGCGGCAAGCCCCGGGATGGGCGGCGCCTCGGGCAGCCGGTGGCCGTGGCAGGCGAAGATGCGCAAGCCATCCACATCCAGCCACGCGCTTTCCGGCATGGGGAAGGGCATGAGGCACACGTCCACCTCGGCGTCGCAATTGCCGCGCACGGCGGTGACGGGCGGCCGCATGGCGGTGAGCTCGGGCATGTCGTGCAACAGGCCTGGCGTGTCATAGCCCGGCGGCAGCGGGTTGCGCGGGCCGTGATACACAAGGTCGCCCAACAGCACCACCATGTCCGGGGCGAACTCTTGGATGCGGTCTTCCAGAAAGTGCAGGCTCTCGAGCGAGCCGTGCAGGTCGGAGGCGATGAGCAGGCGCATCAGGCTTTGCCCCCTGGGGCGTTCTCCCGCTCCCACTTGTCGCGGGGGATGGCTTCTTCCACGAGCATGACGGGGATCTCGTCCCGCACCGGGTAGACCACGCCGCAGGTCTCGCAGGCAAAGCCCGCGGTATCACCCCCGCGCTCAAGCGCCGCAAGGTCGCCGAGGCATTTGGGGCAGGCCAGCAGGCGCAAGAGTTCTTCAGTATTCATGATGGCTCCTTGTGCGGCGTTCAGCGGCCCCACAGCGCCAGCAGCGGGCCGGCCGGCAGCAGCGCTTCCAGCGGCATTTCCACCTTTTGCACGCCCGCGGCCCACGGGGCCACCTGGTAGGGCTGAAAATTGATGCAGACGCCCTCGGGCGTGAGCGTCAGGCTGGAAAAGTTCTCCACCAGGGGCGCGGTGCCCGCTTCCAGCACCGCCGGGCGCGTGGTGGCGCCGAGCCGCGGCGCAAGCTCCTTGCGCGACCAGTCGGACATGAGCGTGAGCGCGGTCTCGGGCTTCTCGAAAAGGTCCATGAAGGCGAGGCGCTGGCCGGTGAGCAGGCTGTAATTGAGCGTGAGGATGTCCAGATTGCCCTGAATCGCGCCGGTGTAGTTCCAGATCTCGAAGGTGATGCTCACGGCCGCGTCCGACGGCCGGCTGATGCTGTACGAGCCCCAGAGCTCGAAGGCCGGGCGCTGGTCCGCGAGGTTGTCCGCTTCCATCACGTCGTGGACGGGCAGCATGTCGGCATCGGGGAGGCCGGGGCGGCTGAGGTCCAGATGCGCCTCAAAAGCGTTGGCGATGCCCGTGACCCAGGCACGGATGTCCGCATCCACTGCGGGCGAACCTATGGAAGGGTAGTCGATATGGATGACGGCCCCCTGCGGGTCCGCGGGGCTTCCGGGGAGCGGCCTTTGCAGCAGGTGATTGATGACGCCGGGCCACTGCGACCCGGAGAGCTGCGCCGCCGCATCCTCGGGAGTGGCGGGGAGGCTGTCGGCAGCGGCCGCCCCTTCGGGAGTGGGCGCGTTTGCCGTGGTGTCAGGCGTGGCCGGGCGCACGGTATCAGGTGCCTGGGGCGACGCAGGGGCAGCGGCCAGCAAACGGGGCGTTGCCGCCAAGGCTCCGCCGGGAAAGCTCGCGGCAAGCGCTGCCATCAGCAGCAGCAGCGCGCCCGTTGTCCACAGGCAAGCCCTGACCGCACCGAAGAACGGTATGGAAAACATGGAAGCCAGCCGGGAGGGATGCCGGGCGCCCTTACTTGCGCTCGCCGGCTGCGCCGTCCTTGGCAGGGGGCGTGGCGGCTGCGCCCTCCGCCTTTGCCGCCGTGGCCGCGTCCGGCCAGACAGCGACCTCAGGCCCGGCGGCGGCCAGCGCCGCGAGCGGCATCTCCACCTGCTGCGGCCCGGCGGACCACGGCCCCACCTGATAGGGCTGGAACTGGATGGTGACGCCCGCGGGCGTAAGCGCGAGCTCGCCGAAATTGGTGAGCTCCGGCGCGGTGCCCTCGCGGATCATCTCCTCGTCCGACTCCTCGCCGAGGCTCTTGGTGAGGCTTTCCCGCGCATAGGCGGACATGAGTTCGAGCGCCTTTTCCGGGTCCTTGAAGAGGTCGGCGAAGTCCAGGCGCTTGCCTGTGGCGAGGTCATAGTTGCGGCAGGTGATGACGAGGTTGCCGTGCGCGCCGCCAGTGTAGCTGTAGACATTGAAGATGACGCTCACCACCTTGGGCGAGGGCCGCGCAAGGCTGTACATGCCCGTGAGGTCCCACACGCCGTAGCGGCCGGGCTTTT
>CAMWVJ010000263.1 GCA_947177645.1 uncultured Desulfovibrio sp. | reverse complement strand
TCTTTAAGGATGGTGCGCCCGCCGGCCACGACGCCCACATGCTCGAAGCGCACGGCCGGCGCCGTGAGGCAGGCCGTTTCTTTCAGGGGCTCAGGGAACATCGAAATACCGCCGCAGGGTCCCGGCATTGGCGCGCATGGCGCGTTCATAATAGTCGAGCGGCGCGTCCGGCGGCCCCGAAGCCACGGGGTCGAGCAGGGCGAAGGGCACGCCGCTCTCGGCCGAGAGCAGTTCCACCGCGCGGTCGGGCGCCGGTGGCTCCCCGGCGATGAGCACGGGCGCCTCGGCCTTCAGGCGCCGCGTGAGGCTATGGAGCTGCGAGGCGGAAAGCGCCGAGCCTTCATCGCCCGCCCTGAGCACAGCCAAGGTCTCGAGGCCGGCCTCGTGCGCAATATAGGCGAGGTCGTCATGCTGAAGCACGATGCCCTTGCGCGGCGCGGCCTTGCCGATGGCCGCCAGCGTGCCCGCCAGCCCCTCGAGCCTGCCGGCGAAGGCGGCGGCATTGGCGCGGTAGGCTTCGGCATGGGGCGGGTCGAGCCGGGCGAGGCCTTCGCCGATGGCGCGCGCCATGAGCGCGGCCTGCGCCGGCCCGGCGAAGATGTGCGGATTGACGCCGGGCGAGCCGTGGTCATGCGCGTGGTCATGGCCGTCGTCATGCCCGTGGGCGGCCTCGGCCGGGGCGGGAAGCGGGTCGGTGCCGCGGCTCGCGTCGATGACCGCATGCTCCTTGTCCAGCGTGCGCAACGGCTGGCTGAGGAAGGCCTCGAGCCCGAGACCGTTGATGACGATGGCCTGGGCGGCGGCCAGCTTGCGCAGATCGGCCGGACTCGGCGTGAACTCGTGCGGGCAGCCTGTCGTGGCGGGCACGAACAGCTCCACGCGCACGCCGTTGACCTCATGGCAGACATTGCGCGTGAAGAGCCACACCGGGAAGGTGGTAGCCAGCACGCGAAATTCGCCATCGGAGGCGGCGGCCGCCTCCGCCGCGCGGGCGCCCGGGCAGGGCGCGAGCGTGAGCAGGCAAATCAGCACGCAGAGCGCGCTCCGGAAGGGGGAAAACTGGCGGCGCTTCATGCGTTGATCCCGTCCTTTGCCTGCCACTCCCCGAGAGCGGCGGCGATGAAGGCGCAGATGGCGGCATGCTCCTCCTTGCCGTTACCCGAGACGCGCAGGGGCGCGCCAAAGCGGTAGCGGATGGGCATCCCGGGCTTCACGGGGCCGAGCTCCTTGATTTTTTTGCCCTGGCCCCAGGCGTCGGTCTTGAGCGCCAGCGGCACCAAGGGCGCGCCGGTCTTGCGGGCGAGCTTGACAGCGATGCTGTTGAAGTGGCGCGCGTCAAAGGTGAGGGAGCGCGTGCTCTGCGGAAAGATGACCAGCGAGACGCCGCGGCCGAGGCGTTCCGCGCCGCCGTCCAGCACGGCCGCGAGGTCTTCGCGCGGATTGGTGCGCCCCACCACGATGGGGTCGCGCGAGCGCATGATGGGCCCGAAAAAGGGCATGGTGACAAGGCTCTCCTTGACCACGAAGGTCACGGGCCGGCGCGGCCGGATGATGCCGGGCAGCATGAAGGTCTCGAGGGTGCTCATGTGGTTGGCAACGAAGATGCAAGGCTCTTCCGGGGCCGTGATGGCGTCCATGCCGTCGATGTCCACCGGGCAGCCGATGCGCTCCATGAGGTCCGTCACCCAGTCGCTGGCATAGGCCCAGGCCGCGTCGTCACAGCGCCCCTGCGCGGCCCTGCGCGAGAGCCACGCCACCGGCCCGAGGAAGAGGCGGCTGTAAAAGGAGGGGAAGGGCGCCAGGCGCGTGAGAAGGCCCGGCGTCACGCGCGGGCCTCGGTACGTGTCGCCCAAGCCGTACTTGTTGGGGATAACACCCTCGGTGAAGGGCGGGAAGGGCGCGGGCGCCACGGGAAAGGCCGGGGCCTCCCCGAGCGTGGCGCCCGCGGGAGCGTGCGTCATGCGGGACCGTCCGGTTTTTTGCGGTTGTGGATCTTTTGCCACCACTGGGCGAGGCGAGGCTCCGCGCCATTGTCGCGCGGCTGGTAGAAGCGCCGCTCCCCGAGCTCGGGCGGCAGGTAAGGCTGCTCCACGAAGGACTCGGGATAGTTGTGCGGATACTTGTATTCCTTGCCGTAGCCCCATTCCTTCTGGAGCGGCGTTGTGGCGTTGCGCAGGTGCAGCGGCACCGGCAGCGGGCCGCCCTGCCTCACCTCGCGCGCGGCGTTGAGATAGGCGGCATAGGCGGAATTGCTCTTTTTCGCAAGCGCGAGATACACCGTGGTTTCGGCGAGGGGGATGAAGCCCTCGGGCATGCCGGTGAACTCCACGGCCTGCTGGCAGGCCACGGCCAGCGGCAGCGCGGCCGGATCGGCGAGGCCCACGTCCTCCGAGGCGGAAAGGATGAGGCGCCGGCAGATGAAGCGCGGGTCCTCCCCGCCCTCCAGAAGGCAGGCGAGGTAATAGAGCGCCGCGTCCACGTCGCTGCCGCGGATGGACTTGATGAGCGCCGAGGCGAGCTCATAGTGGCTGTCGCCGTCCTTGTCGTGGCGCACAAGGATTTCGGGGAGCGCCGCGCGCACGGCCTCGGGCCCGCGCTGCTCCTCCGGCAGGGCGGCCACATATTCCACGAGGTTGAGCAGGGTGCGCGCGTCGCCGTTGGCCGAGCCGGCCAAAAGGTCGAGCACGTCCTCGCCGAGTTCGAGCGCGAGCGAGAGCGCGCCGCGCCGCGCGAGCTCCCTGAGCTCGTGGCGCCCCAGCGGCCGCAGCCGGAGCACATGGAGGCGCGAGAGCAGCTGCCGCGTGACGCTGAAAGACGGGTTCTCGGTGGTGGTGGCGAGCAGGGTGAGCTCGCCCGATTCCACCAGCGGCAGGAAGAAATCCTGCTGGGCCTTGGAAAAGCGGTGCAGTTCGTCGAGAACGAGGATCTCCACCCCGGCGAGGGAGCGGCGCAAGTGCTGGAGGCCGGCCTCGGGCGCGGAAAGGCGCAGGTATTTCTTGCCCGTGGACTTGGCGAGCAACAGCGCCAAGGTGGACTTGCCGCAGCCGGGAGGCCCGAAAAAGAGCAGGCTCGGCAGGCGTTTGGCCTGCATGAGCGAGGCTATGCGCCCGGCAAGGTGCGTCTGCCCGAGAAAGTGCGCCAGGTCGTCCGGGCGCAGGCGTTCGGGGAGGGGG
>CAMWVJ010000262.1 GCA_947177645.1 uncultured Desulfovibrio sp. | reverse complement strand
GCATTGAGCATCATGTCGCGGTCATGCTCGATGACGACCACGGTCGCCCCCTGGGCGAGCAGCGCGCGGAAGACATCCAGCAGGCCGCGCACATCCAGCGGATGCAGCCCGATGGTGGGCTCGTCGAAGATGAAGAGCGCGTCCCCTTGGGCGCGGCCCATCTCGCTTGCCAGTTTGAGGCGCTGGGCCTCGCCGCCGGAAAGCTCCGGCGTGCCCTCGCCGAGGGTGAGGTAGCCGATGCCGAGCCGCTGGAGGGTGCGCAGGCGCTCGCTGACAGCCTTCCAGGCGCCGCAGATCCCGATGGCCCCGTCCACATCCCTGGCCATGAGTTCCGGCATGGACACGCTTGCGCCCGAGGGGAGCGCGTGCCTCGCAAGGTCTGCCTCGCGCGCGTAGCGCGAGCCGCGGCACTCCGGGCAGGGGATGTCCACATCCGGCAGGAACTGCACATCCAGGCTGATGACGCCCGTGCCGTCGCAGGTGGGGCAACGCAGGGAGCCGGTATTGTAAGAAAAATCTCCTGCTTTCCAGCCGTGCTCGCGCGCCGCGGGCGTGCGCGCAAAGATCTTGCGCAGGGCGGCGTGAACGGCGGCATAGGTGGCGATGGTCGAGCGCACATTGACGCCAATGGGCGTGGCGTCGATGAGGCGCACGCGCGTGATGCCGCCGGCGTCCAGCGCCCGTACATGGGCGGGCAGGGGCTTGCCCGCGCACAGGGCCTCCAGCGCCGGGGCGAGGCTTTCGAGCACAAGAGTCGTCTTGCCGGAGCCGGAAACCCCTGTCACCACGGTGAGCCGGCCCTTGGGGATGTCCACCTCCAGCGGGCGCACCGTATGGATGCCGCCGATGGCGAGATGGATGGTGCCCTCGGCGAAGAGCGGCGCCTTGGTGCGCGGCAGCGGCTCCGCCACAGGCTCGCCCGCCAGGAAGGGGCCGATGCGCGAGGCCGGGTTCTGCTCGATTTCCGGCACCGTGCCCTGCGCGATGATCCTGCCGCCGGCCGCGCCCGCGCCGGGTCCGAGCTCGATCACCCAGTCCGCGCGCTCGAGCAGCTGGACATCGTGGTCAACGAGCACCACGGAATTGCCGTCGGCCACGAGATCGCGCATGATGCCGGCCACGCCGGCGAGGTTGGCGGGGTGCAGCCCGATGGAGGGCTCGTCGAGCACATAGAGCACGCCCGTGGTGCGGTTGCGCACCGCGCGGGCCAGCTGCATGCGCTGGCGCTCGCCCGTGGAGAGGCTTGATGCGCTGCGCTCCAGCGCCAGGTAGCCGAGGCCGAGCTCGAGCAGTCGTTTCGCCGCGCCCTCAAAGGCGTCCGCGATGTCGCGGGCCATGGGCCGCATGGGCTCCGGCAGCCCCGCCGCGATGCCCTCCACCCAGGGGGCGAGCTCGTCCAGCGGCAGCCGGCAGATGGCATCGAGCCCGAGGCCGCGCAGCCGCGGCGCCCGCGCCGCGTCGGAAAGGCGCGAGCCGCCGCAATCCGGGCATTCCTCCTGCTTGAGGAAGCGCTCCACGCGCTTCATGCCCTTTTCGTCCTTGACCTTCGCGAGCGCGTTTTCCACCGTGTACACGGCATTGTAATAGGTGAAGTCCAGCTCCCCGGCCTGGTTGCTGTTTTTCGGCTTGTAGAAGATGTGCTTCTTGACCGCCGGCCCATGGAACACGATGTCCCGCTCCTCTTGCGTCAGCTCGCGGAAGGGCACGTCCGTGCGCACGCCCATGGCGCGGCAGACATCCGTCATTAGCGACCACATGAGGCTGTTCCACGGTGCAACGGCGCCCTCGTCGATGGTAAGCGACTCGTCAGGCACAAGGCTCGCCATATCCACCGTGTGCACGGTGCCGGTGCCCCCGCAGGTGGGGCAGGCGCCCAGGCTGTTGAAGGAAAGCTCCTCCGCAGAGGGCGCGAAAAAGCTGGCCCCGCACTCCGGGCAGACCAGCTGGCGCTCCGCCGCCACGTCCAATGTGGGTTCGAGGTAATGGCCGTTGGGGCAGCGATGGTTCGCAAGGCGCGAGAACATGAGCCGCAGGCTGTTGAGGAGTTCCGTGCCCGTGCCGAAGGTGCTGCGCAGGCCGGGCACGCCCGGGCGCTGGTGCAGGGCGAGGGCCGCGGGCACATAGAGGATTTTTTCTACCTGGGCGCGGGGCGCCTGCGTCATGCGCCGGCGCGTATAGGTGGAGAGCGCTTCGAGATAGCGCCGGGAGCCTTCCGCATAGAGCACGCCCAGCGCCAGCGAGGACTTGCCCGAGCCGGAAACGCCGGCGATGCCGACGATGCGGTTGAGCGGCACATCCACACTGATGTTTTTGAGATTATGGACGCGCGCCCCACGGACCTTGATGCAGGCCGGAACCTGCGCTGCTTCGTCATCCATGGACTCTTCCTTTTAACGTGAACAGTCACTCCAGATTCTTGAAACCCTCGATGCCTTTTGCGATGAGGCAATCCGCATAGGCGATCATGGCCTCGATGGGGATGGTCTTGCCGGAAAGTATCCATTGCCGGTACAGCCCGGCCCCGGAATTATAGATAAAACACAGCAGGATGTCCTGCCTTTCCCGTGAAAGCGAGGTGAACCAGCTCGAAGTGCACCATGTGCCGCGCACCAGGCGCATCATGAGCTGGGTGCCGATGCGCTGATAACTGTCGCTGCACACGAGATTGTCGTAATATTTGCCCTGACTCGTGGAAAATTCATAGAATTTCCGGGTTATCTCGCTGATATGCTCTGGGGCGGAATAGTCTTCGATAGAATGCAGATAGTCCCGTGTGATTTCTTCAAGTATCTCTTCAAAAAGACTGTCGAGGGAGGAATAATAGGCATAAAAGGTCTTGCGCCCGATCTGCGCCTGCGCGCAGAGCGCCGAGACCGTCAATTCGTCATAATTGCTTTCCGAGACCAGCTTGAGGAAGGCCGCCCTGATGCGCGCCAATGTTTTCGTGACCCTGAGATCCCTCGGCTTCCCGTCCACGCCAAGCCGCCTTTTTGTAACAGTTTTTACCACAATGGCACATAAGAAACAGTTTGCGCCCCCGTGTTGTTGCCACTGAAACAGCCTGTGGGTTAAGAAGCATATGTTTCCGAATGTTGTCAAATCATGGGAGAAGCATGATAAAAAAAGATGTGGTGCTCCTCATGGGTGCCGGGCAGATTGGCATGGCCATCGTGCGC
>CAMWVJ010000261.1 GCA_947177645.1 uncultured Desulfovibrio sp. | reverse complement strand
AAAACTTTTCGCGCTTAAGTGCGCCCTGAAAATGAGGAAAAAGAGAGGGGAGACAGCCGGAAAGGATTGCGCCGCGCGGCGATGCGGGCACGGGGGCAGCGTGCGCTCAGGCGCCGATTTTTTCGCGGATGAAGGCGAGCCTGTGGCCGTAGGTGTGGGCGGCGCGCAGATGCTCGCGCCAGGCGCGGCGCAAATCCCGCGCGCCCTGCGGGTTTGCGGCGAGGGACGCGAGGCGCGGGCCGAGCTCCGCGCGGGAAGTGAGGGTGATGGGCGCCGTGAGCTCAGTGGGAAAAATGTCGAGGCCCCTTGTGGCGTCGCTCAACAGGACGCCCCCGGCGGCCCAGACATCGAAATGGCGCTGGCTCAGGCTCTGGGGCAGGAGCAGGCTCGTCACATTGAGCACGGCGGAGGCTTCGCGGTAGAGTTCGGGGAGGCTGCCGTAATAGTCCACCGGGGGCTCGGGCTCGCAGCCCGGCACGAGCTCGCGCCAGAGCGCGTCGCCGGTGACGCGCAGGCCCAGCGGCAGGCCAGCGGCTATCCAGCGGCTGCGGTTGGCCTGGGCGCAGCGCTCCGCGCCGAGGCCCGCGGCGCGCACCTCATGCCCGGGCCAGAAGCGCACATGGAGGCGTTCGGCCCACCAGTGGAAATTGGCCTGCCGGGCCGGTTCGGCATTCTCGTCCGTCAGGGCGAGGCCGTGGGCCAAAAGATCCCCGGGCACGCGTGCGGCGGCAAAAAAGCGCTCCCGCGCAGGAAAGGCCGCGCGCCCCACGAAGCGCGGCGCAAGCTGCGCGAGGCGCTTTGCCTCGGCCGCATCCGGGAGCGGCCGCCACATGTGCGGCGCCACGGCCAGCGGCAGGTGGTGGACGCTCGTGGCCCCATACTCGATGAGGCCGGGGATGAAGCTCGCGTCCGTCACAAAGAGAGGGGCCTCCCGCCACCACGGCAGGCGCGCCGCCGGGAGCACATGCCAGGGAGCATCCACGAACCACAGCGCCACGGGCACGCCGAGCGCCCGGCAGGCGTGGAAGATGCGGCCGTCCGCATCCATGCCGCGCAGGTTGACGGAGAGCGTAAAGGCCGGGAGCCTGCCCCCCCAGGCATTTGGCAGGTCGGCCGCGCCGCGCGGGGCAAGACCACAGACGGGGGAAAAGCCGGCTTCCTCCAGCGCGGTGCGCAGTTCCCGGTGCAGGAGCTGTGTTTCATCGCCCGGCAGCCAGACCGTCGGGGCGGTGGAGGGTGAGGCCGGAAGGGCCGTGGCTTTGGCTTCGATGCGGCCTGTGATTGGCCCCCAGAAGTTCGGCGCGAGCCTGAGGGAAGGGCGGTAGAGGTAGACGGCGGCGCCGGAAAGCTGCGCGGCCTCCCCGGGCGTGAGCCGCCGCCAGCCGGATTGGGCGAAGCCGTCGGGCCGAAGCCGGCTCAGGGTCTGGTCATCTTCCACCCAAAAGACGGTGCCGCCGCGTTCCACAGTCGCGCGCACCAAGGGCAGCTCTTGCGGGTTTCCGGGGCCGAGCCCGAGCAGGAGCACGTCCCGGGCGCCATCCCCGGGCCTGAGCACTTCCCAAGCGTCGGGCGTATCCGGCAGGCTGACGGGGCGCCCGGCGAAGTCGGGAAGGCGCGGACGCGCCGGGGCGCTCATGCGTCGCCCCCGACGGCGGAAAGGAAAAATTCGCGCATCGTCCCGGCATCGCAGCCGAGGAAGAGCCGTTCCCAAGGGAGGCCGTCCAGCGCCTCGCGCACCGTCCCGGCCGGACGGCCCTCCAGCCGCTGTTCCAGCGTCTCCATGCCAAGGTCGCTGAAAAAGTCGCCGGTGACGCGCGCGCTCCGGATGCACCCGTCCCGAAGCTCCAGCCGCAGTTCCACCGTGCCCCAGGGAAAGCGCCGGGCCACGCTGCGCGCAGCGGGGGGATGGGCGCCGAAGTTCCATTCCGGGTCGCGGTACTTGCGTTGCGCCAAAAGTTCGACCATAGCGTCGAGCCCCGCCGGCTTTTCTGCCGCTTCGGGCGCGCAACGGGCGAGGAGCGCGGCTTCAAGGTCATCCATGGTGGTGCCGGGCGCCCAGAAATCCGCCACATTGGCCACCCGGCCGCGCACCGAGGCAACGCCGTGGGCGTGCCGCTTTTCCGTCGGCGGTGTGAGCAGGCGCCCGAGCCGCGAGAGGTCGGCGCTGACAAGCAGGGTGCCGTGCACCAGGAGGCGCCCGCCGGAACGGAATTGCGCGCTGCCCGAGATCTTGCGGCCTTGGGCTTCGAGGTCATTGCGCCCCGTGAGCCCGGCGGCGACGCCCACATCGGCCAAGGCCTGCGCCACAGGGGCGAGCAGGGGCGCGAAGGCGGGCCCCATGCCGGCGTCATTGCCTATCCACGAAAAGCAGAGCGTGCCCGCATCGTGGCACACGGCGCCGCCGCCGGTGATGCGGCGCACCACCGGGACGCCCTCGGCCGCAGCGCGCGCTGTGTCCACTTCGTCCGGCACGCACTGGTGCCGCCCGACGATGACGGCCGGCTCATTGCGCCAGAGGAGGAAGAGCCCGGGATGCCCGGGCGCCAGCGTACGGAACAGGGCCTCTTCCGCGGCGAGATTGCGGGCCGCGTCCCTGAGGGGCAACACAAGGTGGCGGGGGGCATGGCTTATTTGGGCCAGAGCGCCGTGGCCGCAGCGTAGAGGCCGAGGCGCTTGGCGCCCTCGCGGAAGGCGGCTGCCGAAGCGGCGAGAGCCCCGGGCGCCGGGATGCGCGCGTCCGCCTTGGCCGCGGCCGTGAGCGCAACGAAGAGCGCGGCGGAAAAGGCCTGGCAATTGTCTGACTTGCCGGGCGTGAACTCGAGGTCCGTGAAGCCCGTGTATCCATAGGCTTTGGCCGCGAGCTCCGGCTGCTGGGCGAGCGCCCGGAAATAGAGATAGTCATAAAAGGCGTTCGGCGGCAGGGCGTCCTTCTGCCCGTCCCTGGGGGGCCAAGTGTCGAGCGGCCAGTCCTCGTCAAAAAGGCGGAAGCCGGCGAGATGGCAGGTGGCGAGGCGCGGGTCGCGCTTGGCGGCCACGGCATCCGCGGCATACAGCTCCTGATACGGCCCGGCCACACCGTTGCCCGCACGGCAGAGCTTGCTGCCCTGGAAGAGCGATTCCACGGGCATGCGCCGGCCGCGGGCCTCAAGGCAGAGCTCGAAGCCGCTCAGGGCGCGCCCGTCAGCCTCGGCGGACTTGGTGG
>CAMWVJ010000260.1 GCA_947177645.1 uncultured Desulfovibrio sp. | reverse complement strand
ACCCGAAGAACGGCTCGCAGCGGCTGCCCTCCATCGTGGGCTGGGGCAATTTCACCTCGTTCATGGGCGACGGCAACCGCCACACCTGGGCCTTCCGCGACATCAACGGCACCTATGCGGGCACATGGGGCGTGGGAGCGCAACTGCGGGATTTCAGCTTCCTCGCTGACCTGGAACACACCTTCAGGGCCGTGTGGTGGGGCGGCACCAACAGCCCCTCCATGGCGAAGTACATGAATTCCGCCTATGCGTGGCAGGCCGGCGAATTCCAGTACGACGGCCCCTACATGACCACCAATGACGGCCTTCTGGAATTCAACCTGGACACCAATTACAAGATGTACGAAAACCTCAACGTCAACCTGACCCTGGGCTATATCGCCAACTTCATGGACAACGACACCTGGAACAAGGCAGGAAGGCACAACACCTCGTTTTCCCGGCAGGATCTGTGGAAGGCCATGCTCGTGTTCGAGTATTCCTTCTGATACATCCCGGCCCCTTCCCTCCCAAGGCCGCCGCGGGCGCAAGCCCCGGCGGCCTTTGTGCCTGATGAGGCGAACGCCCCGCCGCTGCACACGAAAAGACGCCGGTGAAACGTTCACCGGCGTCCTCTCGCGGGCGTCACCAAAGTCACGGCAACGCCCGCACCAGAAGGAAGCATGCGGGCGAAAGGCTGGCCCCTACTTCGCCTTCAGCTTGAAGCCGTTTTCCTGAAGGTACGCGGCCAGCTTTTCCTGCGTCCAGTAATGGATGGTCTTGTCCTTGCACTTCGCCTTGATGAATTCCTTCACCTTTTCCTTGTCTTCATACTTGCTGCTGACGTGATCCAGTTCGTGCTGTTCCGAGCAGTTGAAATACTTTGCGTCCTGGTTTGCCATGTGTCTCCTCCAGAGGTTTCAGGGAGGGCGCTCCCTGTGCGTTGCCCGCCTATTCCGGCACGATCTCCTTGAATTCCTCGCCGTACTGGTCATGCACCACGGTATTTTCGCGCATGAGCACGATCCAGCGGCGCACGGTGCCCCAGATGACCACGGCCATCATCACCATGACGAACAGGCTCAGGAAGACGAGCAGATACTGCCCCTGCGGCATGTATTGGTACAGGATGAGCCACACGCCCGCCCAGAAGGTGATGACGGTCATGAACACGCCCGGGATGCCGGTGAGCAGCGCGTACTTGTGGCGGTTCATGCGCAAAAGCACGGTCGTTCCGATGAGCAGCGTCACCGAGGCGAGCAACTGGTTGCTGATGCCGAAGAGCGGCCAGATATTGCTGATATTGCCCGTATAGACGAGGTAGCCCCAGGCGCAGGTGAAGATCAGGCTCGTGGCGATGATGCCCGGCACCCATTCCACATCTCCCCACCTGGGCCAGATCTTGCCCATCATCTCCTGCAGGAAGAAGCGGCCCACGCGCGTGCCCGCGTCCACAGCCGAGAGGATGAAGACGGCCTCGAACATGATGGCGAAATGGTACCAGTAGGCCATGAGGTGCTTCATGAACGGGATCTGCGAAAAGATGTGCGCCATGCCCACGGCGAGGGACACCGAGCCGCCGGGCCGGTGCATGAGCTGTTCCTGCACCTCGGCCTCGAGCGCGGGCAGCTCGCTCACGTGCATGCCCAGCGCCTCATAGGCCTCGGCCGGGGAATTGATGGCGAAATAGTCGGCCGGCACGAGCACGCAGGCCGCGATGAGGGCCATGATGGCCACGAAGCCCTCGAGCAGCATGGCCCCGTAACCCACGAAGAGCACGTCGTGCTCGGTGCCGATCATCTTGGGCGTGGTGCCCGTGCCGATGGTGGCATGGAAGCCGGAGAGCGCGCCGCAGGCGATGGTGATGAAGATGAAGGGGATGACCGGCCCGGCCACGATGGGGCCGCCGCCGGCGTCAAAGCTCGTGAAGGCGGGCATGTTGAAGTCCGGCATCACCCAGAGGATGCCTACGGCGAGGCCGAGGATGGTGCCCACCTTGAGGAAGGTGGAAAGATAGTCTCGCGGCAGGAGCAGCAGCCACACCGGCAGCACGGACGCGAAAAAGCCGTAGACCGGCAAAAGGATGGAAAGCGGCTCCTTGTCGATGTCGAGCCAGCCGAAATACTCGGGATGCGCCGTCACCCACGGCCCGGTGAGGATGCAGAGGAAGAGCAGGATAACGCCGATGACGGAGGCCCCCCACACGCCGCCGTTTTTGGAGAACTTCATGTACAGGCCCATGATGACGGCGATGGGCAATGTCGCGGCCACGGTATAGGTGGACCAGAGGCTGTTGTGCATGGCGTTGACCACGGCGATGCACAGGCCGGCCAGCGTGAGCAGCAGGATGGCGAGCACGGACCACGCGGTCACGGTGCCCGTGGCAGGGTCGATCTCCTTGGAGGCGATGTAGGCGAGGCTCAGGCCCTTGTGCCTCACCGAGCAGAAGAGCACCACGAGGTCATGCACGCCGCCGGCGAGCACGCAGCCGATGAGTATCCAGAGCAGGCCCGGCATATAGCCGTACTGGGCGGCCAGCACCGGCCCGAGCAGCGGCCCGGCCGCGGCGATGGCGGCGAAATGGTGCCCGAAGAGGACATACTTGTTGGTTTTCACATAGTCATGCCCGTCGGCGAAGCGCACGGCCGGGGTCTGGCGCGCGTCATTGAGATTCAGCACCTTCTGCGCCAGGAAAAGGCCGTAAAAACGGTAGCCGATGGCAAACACGAGCAGCGCCACAAAAATGACCGTGGCGGCATTGAGGCCGTTGAGGGCATCCATAGCGTGGTCCTCCCCAAAGATTCGGCGGCATGGTCAGGCGAAATGTCTTGCTGCCATTGTAGAGCGATGCGGCCACGAGGGCAACACGCGGGAGCGCCGGGGACGCAGCCGGCGGGCTTTTCTTGGCCGGGTGACTCTTCTTTCACGGAAAGCCAAAATTTTTCGGCCAGCGCCGCCAGTCCTCTTTCATTTTCGTTGCCGCGTGCTCGACTCCTTCTCAAAAATCAGGCAACGCTGAAAGCCGCCTTCGCCCGCGGCGCACAATGGGGCCGGGCCTCTCACAGAGCGGTCGAGGCTTGCATTGCCAAACGTATTTGATTAAATTTTTCACAAATGCCGGAAGACGGAGCCGCCCTTGTGGCGCCCCAGCGTGCAGCGCTGCGCCCATGGGCGCCCGACGCCCTCGCGTCTCATTCCGGGTGGCCGCTTTTCCGTCTGTGCCAGTCCAATTCAACAA
>CAMWVJ010000259.1 GCA_947177645.1 uncultured Desulfovibrio sp. | reverse complement strand
CCCGCCCCGCCTGCTGGCCGGCCCTCGAATCGGGGCCCGCGCCCGCGGCGCCCGGCCTTCTGGATGTGGCCCTCATCGACCTGCCGCATATCAGTAATGTGACGGATTGCGATGCCCTGCGCGCCGAGCCGGGTCTGCGCCTGCGGGCAGTGCGCCGGCCCGAGGAGCTGGGGCGCCCGCAGCTCGTCATCCTGCCGGGCAGCCGTAACAGCATGGCGGACATGGCCTTTTTGCGCGCCTCAGGCCTCGCGGACGCCCTCAGGGCGCACGCCCGGGACTGCCTTGAGGCCGGGCGCGGGGCCGTTGTGGGCATCTGCGGGGGGCTGCAACTTTTGGGCGAGCGCATCGACGACCCGCTGGGGCTGGAAGCCGGGGAGAGTGGGGAAAGGGCTGTGGCCGCCCTCGGCCTCCTGCCGCTAGCGACCGAACTTGCGCCCGGCAAGACCTTGAGGCGCACTGAAGGGACGGCTCTTCCTGCGCTTGCCGGTGAGGCACTGCCCGTTGCCGGCTACGAGATCCACCACGGCGTGAGCGAGAGCCACGGCGCGCAGGTCATCATGCGGGACGGGGAAGGGGCGCCGCTCGGCTGGGGCCGGCTGGATGCGGGCAACACCGCGCGCATCTGGGGAACCTATTTGCACGGCGTGTTTGACAGTGACAGCTTCCGGCACGCCCTGCTCGGGCGTCTGCGCCGGGATGCCGGCCTTGCGCCCGTGGCCGGCGCGGTGTGGGACCTGGGGCCGGAGCTCGACCGCGTGGCTGACGTGGTGGGCGCCAGCCTCGACATGGCGGCCATCGATGCCCTGCTCGGGCTGTAAGGCGCTGTCAGGCGGGAGTTTCACCGCCGCGCAGCAGCACAAAGAGGCGGCTGGCAAGGCCTTCCATGACCCTGGCCGGGGCCACGCCGAAGCGCAGCATTTCTTGCGCCTCATCGAGCCAGCGACCGCAAAGGGCCGCGCGGGGGGCGTCGGCCAAGGGCGCCAGCGCCGCCGCGAGCGGAGTTTCTGAAGCGGCCCCCGTGCCCCCGGCAAGCACATGGATGAGCGCCTTCTGGCAACTCAGGAGCAGGTCGGCCGCTTGCGCCGCGTCAAGACCGCCGCGGGCCGCGGCTTTTTCGAGAAAGCCCCGGCCGGTGCGCAAAAAGTCCGCCAGGGACGCTTCCCAGGCGGCGACGCCCGCGTCAGGCGCCAGAGTTTCCGTCCACGGCAGGGTGAGGCAGAAGGAGCGGGAGACGAGGGTGGGCAGCAACTGCTCGCGCTGCGGCGCGAGGAGTACAAAAACGGTATGGTCGCTCGGCTCTTCCAACGCCTTGAGCAGGGCATTGGCCGCCTCGTCGCGCGCGGGCGAAAGCCCCATGAGCAGGACCACGCGGCGGCCCGGGCCGTGGGGCGCATCGCGCAGGCGGCTCTTGAGTTCGCGGGCGCGGCGCATGTTGAAGGCCATGACCGGACCCGGGTTTTCCTCGTCCTCGCGGTTGCCGATGCGGCCATCATAGGCGAGCACGTCAAGGTGCTCCCCGGCTTCTATCTGCATGCACACCGGGCAGGCAACGCAGGGCGTCGCCGGTTCGCCGCGCGCAGCCGCGGCGAGGGCCTGCGGGCAATTGCTGGCGCCGGCCCAGTAGCGGCCGAGTCCGAGGCGCCCGGCTTCGCTGCCGCCTTCGAGCAGCAGGGTCTGCGGGGGCGCCAGCGCAAGGCGGTCGAGCACGCCGCGCAGCCGGGCGAAGTCTTCGCCCGCGATGGCCGCGAAGGAGCTGTCAGCCGCGTCAGCCATGATAGCCGGAACTCCCGCGGGCGCCCGGCCCCTCAGCGCAGGATGGTCTGCTCGCGGCCCGGCCCCACCGAGACGATGGAGACCCGCGCCCCGGCCAGCTCCTCCAGCCGCTCCACATAGGCGCGCACCGTGTCCGGCAGTTCGTCGAAGGTGCGGCAGCCGGAAATGTCTTCCTCAAAGCCGGGCATTTCCTCATAAATGGGCGTCACGCGGGCGAGCGCGCCTTCCTCCTGCGGCAGGTATTCGAGGGTCTTGCCGTCCAGTTCATAGGCCACGCAGATCTTGAGCACGGGCAGGTTCTGGAGCACGTCCAGCTTGGTGAGCGCCAGGTCGGTGATGCCGTTGAGGCGCACGCTCTCGCGCGCCACCACCGCGTCGAACCAGCCGCAGCGCCGCGGCCGCCCGGTCGTCGCCCCGAACTCGTGGCCATTGGTGCGCAGGTAGCTCCCGGCGTCGTCCAGAAGCTCGGTGGGGAAGGGGCCGGAGCCCACGCGCGTGGTGTAGGCCTTGATGACGCCCACCACGCGGTCGAGGGCCGAGGGCGCCACGCCGCTGCCCGCAGCCGCATTGCCGGCCACGGTGTTGGAAGAGGTCACGAAGGGATAGGTGCCGTGGTCGATGTCGAGGTGGATGCCCTGCGCGCCCTCGAAGAGCACGTTCTCGCCGGCTTCCATGGCGGCGTGGAGGCGCGCGTCCGTGTCCTGCACATAGGGCAGCAGCCGCGGGGCGAGCGCCAGCAGCTCGTCGCTCACGGCCTCGGCGTCCAGCGGCTCGAACTTGTAAAGCTCCCGCAGAAGGATATTTTTTTCGAGCAGCGCGTGGCGCACCTTGGCGCGCACGAGCTCCGGGTCGGCCAGGTCGGCCGCGCGCAGGCCCACGCGCGCCGCCTTGTCCTCGTAGCAGGGGCCGATGCCGCGCCCCGTGGTGCCGATCTTGTGGCCCGCGCGCTTGGCCTCGCGCGCCTTGTCGAGGCTCTTGTGGTAGGGCAGGATGAGGTGCGCCTTCTTGCTCACGCCGAGGCGCGCCGGCGAAACGTCGACGCCGCGGGCCGCCAGCTCGTCGAGCTCGTGGAGGAAGACCCCGGGGTCGAGGACCACGCCGTTGCCGATGAGGCAGAGCGCGCCGGGGTGGAGGATGCCCGAGGGCACGAGGTGCAGGATGGTCTCCTCGCCGTCCACCTTGATGGTGTGGCCGGCGTTGTTGCCGCCCTGGAAGCGCACGATGACCTGGCTTTCGGCGCTGAGCATGTCCACGATCTTGCCCTTGCCCTCGTCGCCCCACTGCGCGCCGATGATCACTGTATTGGCCATGATGCCTTCTCCTCTGGGCGGATGTACTTCTGGCTTTGTTCGTGTTTGGGGCGAGCCTGTGGAGCGGCATGTGCGTCTGTGCCCGCCCAATGCCGAAATTATCCGTCAAAAACAGCCTTTTCGGCGCTGGCTGCGTCAGAGAA
>CAMWVJ010000258.1 GCA_947177645.1 uncultured Desulfovibrio sp. | reverse complement strand
TATACGGGCCTTGCGGGCATCGGCGGGGCGCGCCGGGTGGAGGGCTTCCGCCATCTCGCGGCCATGCAGTTCAGCCGCCGGCGCTTCGAGGCTGGGGAGGAAAGCCTGGCCCAGTGCCTCGCGCTGCCGTTGCCGGACCATGACAAGATCCGCTGCATGCTCGACCTTGCCGACCAGAACATGGCCCGCGAGCGCTGGCAGGAAGTGGCGGACCTGTGTCAGCAGATCCTGGACAGCGGCCCGGACGAGGAAGTGCGCGGCCAGGCCGGCTACCTCCTCGCCGACGCGCTGGAGCAGCTGGGGCGCCACAAGGAGGCCCTCGCCCAGTTCGAGGCGGCGCGGGACGCCTACCCGAACCCGGCGGTCATGGACAACCGCATCGCGCACTTGCGCAAGACACTGAAGAACGGCCAATAAGGGAAGTTTTTGCCAAAGAGTGCGGAGAATTTCGGCGTTCAGGAGAGCGCAGAAACCTCACCAACCATACAATAACCACCACCAACGCGCAACGAAACAACGGGAACACAAAGTACGATGATACGGCATGAATGCGGCCTTTTCGGCATCTACGGCCACGACGACGCGGCGAAACTCGCCTATTTCGGGCTTTACGCCCAGCAGCACCGCGGCCAGGAAAGCGCGGGCATCGTCACGGTGGACGCGGACGGCATGCACGACCACAAGAGCATGGGCCTCGTGCCCGATGTCTTTTCCGAGGAGGTGCTGCGCCGCCTCACCGGGCGCACGGCCATTGGCCATGTGCGCTACTCCACCACGGGGGGCGCCTCGCAGCGCAACGCGCAGCCCTTCATCGCCCGCTTCCAGGGGCAGGACATTGCGCTCGCGCACAACGGCAACCTCGTCAATGCGGCGGAGCTTCGGGCCGAGCTCGAAAACGAGGGCGCCATCTTCTCCACGGGCAATGACAGCGAGGTCTTCATGCACCTCCTTGTCCGCTCGCTGCGCCACAAGGATTTGCCCGAGGCGGTGGCCGAGGCCTGTTCGCGCCTTAAAGGCGCCTATTGCTTCCTTATCCTCTGCGGTGGCACGCTCATCGCCGTGCGCGACCCCTACGGCTTCCACCCGCTGGCGCTGGGCAGGCTCGACGGCGCGCCGGTGTTCGCCTCCGAGACCTGCGCTTTCGACCTTCTGGAGGCCGACTACGAACGCGCCGTGGAGCCAGGCGAAATGATCGTGGTGGACGCCATGGGCGAGCACTCGAGCCGCCTGCCCGGGCCGCATCCGGCACGCCCCCGCCAGTGCATCTTCGAGCTTGTCTATTTCGCCCGGCCCGACTCCTATGTGTTCAACGAGCAGGTCTATGTCTGTCGCAAGCAGATGGGCTGGCAACTGGCGCACGAATCCACGCCGGACGTGGACTTCATCATGCCCTTCCCCGATTCCGGCGTGTATTCGGC
The DNA here is from genome assembly GCA_947177645.1 of uncultured Desulfovibrio sp. Classification (GTDB taxonomy): domain Bacteria; phylum Desulfobacterota; class Desulfovibrionia; order Desulfovibrionales; family Desulfovibrionaceae; genus Desulfovibrio. Next base: position 1,812 of record CAMWVJ010000258.1, on the reverse strand, counting down.
GGTGGGCTTCGCCCAGTGCGCGGAGCTGCCCTACGAGCACGCCATGATCCGCAACCACTACGTAGGCCGCACCTTCATCCAGCCCACGCAAAGCATGCGCAATTTCGGCGTCCGCGTGAAGATCAACCCGGTGCGCGCCATGATCGAGGGCAAGCGCATCTGCATCGTGGACGACTCCATCGTGCGCGGCACCACCATGATGACCCGCGTGAAAAAGCTGCGCGAACTCGGCGCCAAGGAAGTGCATATCCGCATCTCAAGCCCGCCGGTGAAGTTCCCCTGCCATTACGGCGTGGACTTTTCCTCGCGCGGCGAGCTCATCGCGGCCCAGTGCGAGATGGACGAGATCATCCGGCGCCTGGATGTGGATTCGCTGCATTATCTCAGCATCGACGGCCTGTTGCGCTCGGTCATGCACTCGGACGACTTCTGCCTCGCCTGTTTCAACGGCGACTATGCGGTGCCCTGCGAGGGCTGCGCCAAGTTCTCGCTGGAGGGGAAGCGGTCATGAGCGAGTCGCGCGGTATCAGCCGCATCAAGGGCTTTGCGGATCTCTTTCCGCCGGAGAGCGACGCCTTTACCCGCATGGAGACCTGCGGGCGCGACATCTTCACCCGTTACGGCTTTGCGGAATTGCGCACGCCGCTCCTCGAGTTCACGGGGCTCTTCCAGCGCTCCATCGGCGCGGAGACGGACGTGGTGCAAAAGGAGATGTATACTTTCCAGGACCGCAAGGGCCGCTCCGTGACCTTGCGGCCCGAGGCCACGGCCGGGGTCATGCGCGCCTGCATCGAGGCCGGCCTTGCGGACGGCCGCGGCGGGCCAGTGCGCTTCTTCACCATGGGACCCATGTTCCGCTACGAGCGGCCGCAAAAGGGCCGCATGCGCCAGTTCCACCAGATCAACTGCGAGTGCCTGGGCACGGAAAGCCCCTTTGCGGATGCCGAGCTCATCGCCATGCTCTGGCGCTTTTTGGCCGCCCTTGGCATCCGTGACCTCACGCTCAAGCTCAATTCGCTGGGCTGCGCCCAGTGCCGGCCTGCCTATATGGAGGCCCTGCGCCAGTATCTCGCCGGCGTGGACCAGAACGCCCTCTGCGAGGACTGCCGCCGTCGCGCCGGGAGCAACCCCTTGCGCGTGCTCGATTGCAAGCATGAAGGTTGCCGCAAGCTCACCGAGGCGGCGCCGCGCCTCATTGACCACAATTGCCCGGACTGCAAACGCCATTTCGACACCGTGCTGGAACTGCTGGCGCAGCAGGGCATCTCTGCCGAGATCGACCACCGTCTCGTGCGCGGCCTTGACTACTATTGCCGCACCACCTTCGAGGTGGTGAGTGGCCATATCGGCGCGCAGACGGCGGTGGCCGGCGGCGGCCGCTATGACGGGCTCACCGCGCAGCTCGGCGGGCCGGACGCGCCGGGCGTGGGCTTTGCCTGCGGCATGGAGCGCCTCGCCCTGCTGCTGCCCGAAGTTGCGCCCGCCCTGCCGGACTGCTTCCTCGTGGCCCCGGATGAGGCCGGCCGCGTGCAGACCTTCGCCCTCGCCGAGGCCCTGCGCAAGCTGGGTCTTGCCTGCGAGCTCGAATATGCCGGCGGCTCCTTCAAGAGTCTCATGCGCAAGGCCGCCAGAAGCGGTGCGCGCTATTGCTGCATCATCGGCCCGGACGAGGCGGCGGAAGGGCGCGTCACCCTCCGCGATATGGCAAACGGCGAGCAGGTCACGCTGCCGCAGACCGAAGCCCCGGCGAGGCTCGCCGACCTTTGCGCCCAGACACCTTCCAGCCCGAACCACAACGGATAAGCCATGGAC
>CAMWVJ010000257.1 GCA_947177645.1 uncultured Desulfovibrio sp. | reverse complement strand
GAGCGGTATCTGCGGGCCCTTGGCCCCGTGCGGGCAGACCACCACCTCGCCGTTTTCCGAAACGTCAAAAAAGCCTGCGCCCCAGGTGCGGATGCCGTAAAGCTCCACGGAATCCTCCACCCCCCACCGCTGCAAGGCGTGATTCTTTGCCAACAGATCCCCCCTCATGGCTGCCGCCTTGTGGCCGGCGCCCGTTTGCGGCACCCGGGCTTTCGCAAGCCCCGCGCCCACCGAATTTGCCAGTATGCCCAAAAGCCTTGCGAAGTCAATGTGTTCTTGACGCTGGCCGGTGCATGGTACATTCTGGGGAGCATCTTTTAAGGAGGCGCACATGAAGATCCAGCACCGGCGTGCCCCGGCCCTCTTGCTTGCGGCCCTGTGCCTCGCGGCCCTCAGCCTCGGGGGCGCCGCCTGTTCGGGCGGCGGCGACGCGGCCAAGGGCCCGCCCCCGGCCCCGGTGCATGTGCGCCCCGTGAGCGAGGCCGACGTGCCGCGCGTGCTCTCGGCCGTGGGCAATGTGCGCGCCTCGGCCACCGTGGGCGTGACCCCGCGCGTCACCGGCGAGCTTCTGGAGGTGCGCTTCACCGAGGGGCAGGAGGTGGCCGCCGGGGAGCCGCTGGTGGTCATCGACCCGCGCCCCTTCGAGGCCGCCCTGCGCGAAAAAAAGGCCGTGCTCGCCAAGAGCGAGGCGCAGCTCGCCAAGGCCAATGACGACCGCCGCCGGTATGGCAAGCTCGTGGGCGGCGGCTATGTGAGCCGCGAGGCATACGAGCAGACGGCCACGGACGCGGCCGCGCTGCGCGCCACCGTCCAGGCCGACCGCGCCGCCGTGGAGAGCGCGGCCCTCGACCTTGCGTATTGTACCGTCACGGCGCCCATCGGCGGCCGCGTGAGCGCGCTCAACGTGGACAAGGGCAACATGGTCAAGAGCACGGACGCGACGCCCATCGTGACCATCGACACGCTCTCGCCCATCTATGTGACCTTTTCCGTGCCCGAGGCGCAGCTCCCGGTCATCCTCGAGCGCATGGCGCAGGGCGACGTGGCGGTCACGGCCACGCCCACGGGCGGCGCGGCGGAGACCGGGCGCCTCACCCTGGTGGACAATACCGTGGACACGCGCACCGGCACCATCCGCCTGCGCGCCGCCTTTGACAATCCCGGGCGCCGGCTCTGGCCGGGGCAGTTCGTGCAGGTGGCGCTGCCGCTCGGTGTGGCCGAACAGGCCCTCGTGGTGCCCTCCCGCGCCGTGCAGGCCGGCCGCGACGAGCGCTATGTGTATCTGGTGGATGGCGAGGGCCGCGCGGTCTACCGGCCGGTGACGGTGCTTTTCGAGCATGAGGGCGCGACCGTGGTGCAGGGCGTCGAGAAAGGCGACCGCGTGGTGGTGGACGGCCAAGTGCGCCTCGCGCCCGGCGTGCCGGTGAATGTGCTGGAGTAGGTGGGCTGGCCCCCAGACGCGGACGGCGCGAAGCACTTTCGCACTTCGCGCCGTCTGTGGGCCGGGCACCCGGCAGCCCCCGTTGCCGCTGCTTCCTTTCGGACCTGACGGGGTTGGCGGGGGCTGCCGCCGCCCGGCTTGGCATCACCTTTAGCCGCTCGAAGGGCGCCTGTCAATCGGGGTGCCGGGCGTGGCGCCGCAGCCTCTTTTGCGCTATCCTTGCCGCATGACACAGCAAGACTCCCCTCCGGCGCCCGCGCGCAGGGCCTTCACCGCCTCCGGGCAGGTGCAGGGGGTGGGTTTCCGCCCCTTTGTCTGGCGCCTCGCCACCGAGGGGCGGCTCACCGGCTCGGTGCGCAACACGGCCGACGGCGTGCGCATCGAGGTGCAGGGGGAGCCCGCCGCCGTGGCGGCCTTCGGCCGGCGCCTGCACGAAGAACTGCCCCCCCTGGCGCGGCTCACCGGCGTCATTGAGGCCGAGCTCGCGCCCGTGGCCGGCGAGGCGGAATTCCGCATCCTCGAGAGCGAGGGCGCGCCCAGCCATACCGTGCTCGTGAGCGCGGACGTGGCCATTTGCGAGGACTGCCTCGCCGAAATGCGCGACCCCTCCGACCGCCGCTTCGGCTATGCGTTCACCAATTGCACCAACTGCGGGCCGCGCTTCACCATCACGCGCTCCATCCCCTATGACCGGGCCGTGACGAGCATGGCCTGCTTCCCGCTGTGCCCGGCCTGCGCCGCGGAATACGGCACCCCGGCGGACAGGCGCTTCCACGCCCAGCCCATCGCCTGCCCGGCATGCGGCCCGCGCCTCTGGTTCGTGGACGCGGGGGCGGCCGGCCGCGGCCCGGAAGCCACCGGCCCCACGCCGGAGAACCAGGCCCACGCGCTGGCCCGCGCCGGGCAATTGCTGCGTGACGGCGGCATCCTCGCCCTCAAGGGGCTCGGCGGCTTCCAGCTTTTGTGCGACGCGCGCAACGAAAAGGCCGTGGCCGAGCTGCGGCGCCGCAAATTGCGGCCGCACAAGGCGCTCGCCGTGCTGGCGCACGACCTCGCCGCGGCGCGCGAGGCCTGCCGTATCGGCCCCGAGGCCGAACGCCTGCTCACCGGAACGGAAAAGCCCATCGTCATCTGCCCGCGCCGCGAGGACAACGCGGCCCTCCCCGCCACCATCGCGCCCGATTCCGCCACCGTGGGCCTCATGCTGCCGTATACGCCGCTCCACGCCGCGCTCTGCGACTGGCTGGCCGCCCACGGCGGCGCCGCGCCGCTGCTCGTGGCCACCTCGGGCAATCCGCACGGGGAGCCGCTCTGCCTCGGCAACCGCGCGGCGCTGGCGCGCCGTGGGGACATGGCGGACGGCTGGCTGCGCCACGACCGCGACATCCTCGTGCGCGTGGACGACAGCGTAGTCATGGGGCCGGAATATCCCGGGCCTTCCCCGCTCCCCGTGCGCCGTGCCCGGGGCTATGTGCCCCGCCCGGTGCCCCTGCCGGAGTTTCCCGGCGCGGGAGGGCGAGAGGCCCCCTGCGTCTTCGGGGCCGGCGCCGGGCTCAAGGTGGCGTTTTGCCTCACGCGCGCGCACGAGGCCTTCATGGGCCAGCATATCGGCGACCTCGAAAGCCCGGCCACCCTCGGCTTTTATGACGAGGCCGCGCAGCGCCTCGAAGAGCTTTTGGAAGTGCGCCCCGAGGCCCTCGTCTGTGACCTGCACCCGGACTTCCCCTCCAGCCGCCGCGCCGAGGAGCGCGCCCGGCGCGAAGGGCTGCCGCTGTATCGCCTCCAGCACCAT
>CAMWVJ010000256.1 GCA_947177645.1 uncultured Desulfovibrio sp. | reverse complement strand
CCTCACCTGCGAGATACTGGACGAGGACACCCTGGCCCGCGAGGGGCTGGACTGCCTGCGCGCCGTGGGCCAGGGCTCCACGCGGCCGCCGCGCCTCGTGGTCCTCGAATACGCGCCCGGCGGCCACGAGCAGGAGAAGCCGCTCATCCTCGTGGGCAAGGGCATCACCTTTGATTCCGGCGGCCTCTGCATCAAGCCCGCGGCCAACATGTACCAGATGAAGTGCGACATGAGCGGCGCCGCGGCCGTGCTCGCCTCCATGGCCGCGCTCGCCCGGGAGGGCGCGCCCCGCCGCGTGGTGGGGCTGCTCGCCTGCGCGGAGAACATGCCCGACGGCGGCGCGTTCCGGCCCGGCGACGTGGTGACAGCGGCCAATGGCGACAGCGTGGAGGTCATCAATACCGACGCCGAGGGGCGCCTCGCCCTTTGCGACGCCCTGGCCTGGGCGCAAAAGCGCTGGACGCCCGCGGCCATCGTGGACATCGCCACGCTCACCGGCGCCTGCGCCGTGGCCCTGGGCACCGGGCTCGCGGGCCTGTTCTGCGACGACGACGGCCTCGCCGAACGCCTCACCACCGCCGGGGCCGTTGCCGGGGAAAATTACTGGCGCCTGCCGCTCTGGCAGCCCTATGCGGAGCAGTTGAAAAGCGAAGTTGCCGACATCAAGCACACGGCCGGCCGCGAGGGCGGGGCCATCACGGCGGCGCTCTTCCTGCGCCACTTCGTGCGCGAGGGCGAGCTGTGGGCGCATCTCGACATCGCCGGCGTGGACTGGAACGCCAAGACCACGCCGCTCTGCCCCGAGGGCGCCTCGGGCTTCGGCGCGCGCACCCTGCTCGAGCTTATGCGCGGGGGCATCCAGTGATGCTCGTCTACCTGCTCGGCGCCGGCCCCGGCGACCCGGGCCTTTTGACGCTCAAGGCCCGTGACGCGCTCGCCCGCGCGGATGTGGTCGTGTATGACGCGCTCGCCAACCCCTCGCTACTGGATCACGCCCGGCCCGACGCCGAGCGCATCTACGTGGGCAAGATAGCGGACAAGCACGCCCTGCCCCAGCACGAGATCAACGCGCTCCTCGTGCGCAAGGCCAAGGAGGGCGGCGGCAAGGTGGTGGCGCGTCTCAAGGGCGGCGACCCTTATATTTTCGGGCGCGGCGGCGAGGAGGCCGAGGCGCTGGTGGCCGCGGACGTGCCCTTTGAAGAGGTGCCCGGCGTGACGAGCGCCATCGCGGCCCCGGCCTATGCGGGTATCCCGCTCACACACCGCGATTTCGCCTCTTCCGTGACCATCATCACCGGCCACGAAAGCCCGGACAAGCCGGGATCGGTGCACAACTGGGAGGCGCTGGCCAAAAGCGCCTCGACCCTCGTCTTTGTCATGGGCATGAAGAACCTGCCCGACATCGCGGCCAACCTCATCAAGGCCGGTATAGCGCCGGACTCGCCGGCGGCCCTCGTCTATCGCGGCACCACGCCGCGCCAGCGCTCGCTCGTGGCGCAGCTTAGGGACTTGCCGCGGGAGGCCGTGGCCCAGGGCTTCAGCAATCCCTCGGTCATCGTGGTGGGCAAGGTGGCGGAGCTGCACGCGAGCCTGGACTGGTTCGGGAAGAAGCCCCTGCTTGGCCGCCGCGTGGTGGTGACGCGCGCGCGGGAGCAGGCCAGCGGCCTCGCGGCCCGGCTCGCGGAGCTGGGCGCCGAGGTCATCCAGTTCCCCACCATCGAAATCAGCGAGCCCGAGACGTACGCCCCGCTGGACGCGGCCATCGCCGCTCTTGCGGGTTATGACTGGCTCATCTTCACCTCGGTCAACGGGGTGCGCCATTTCTGGAAGCGGCTTGCGGCCGCGGGGCTGGACAGCCGCGCGCTCGGGGGCTTGCGCGTGGCGGCCATCGGCCCGGCCACGGCCGAGGCGCTGGCCATGCGCGGCATCCGGGCGGACTTTTTGCCGCCCAGATACCAGGCCGAGGATGTGGCCGCAGGACTCAAAGCCGTGGCGGGCAAGGACATTGCCGGCATGCGCTTCCTTTTGCCGCGCGCCCGCGAGGCCCGCGAGGTGCTGCCCGACGAATTGCGCAAGGCCGGCGCCGTAGTGGACGTGGTGGCCGCGTATGTGACCGTGCCCGCGGCCGGCCGCAAGGAAGAGGTGCTGGGGCTGCTCGAGGCCGGCAAGCTCGATTGCGTGAGCTTCGGCTCCTCCTCCACGGTGGAGAATTTCCTCGCGCTCGTGCCCGGGGAACTGCTCCGGGAGCACCCGGAAACCGTGCTCGCGGCCATCGGCCCGGTCACGGCCCGCACCCTTGAGCGGCACGGGCTCAAGGCCACGGTGATGCCACAGGATTACACCATCCCGGCGCTGGCGGACGCCATCGCCGCGCACTTCGACACCCCCTGAGCGGAGACGACATGCCCCTCAAGATCGCCATCCTCGCCTCGGGGAGCGGAACCAACGCCCAAGCTATAATTGACAAGGTCGCAACCGGCGTCCTTGACGTGGATATCCGCCTTGTCGTGAGCAACCGCCCGGGCGCGGGCGTGCTCGAGCGGGCGCAGAAGGCCGGTATTCCCTGCGCCGTACTGGATCACAAGGACCATCCCAGCCGGGAGGCCCACGACGCGGCCATGGTGGAGGTTCTGAAAGCGAGCGGCGCCGAATACATCGTGCTCGCCGGCTATATGCGCATCCTCACCACGGTCTTTCTGGAGGCCTTCGCCGGACGCGTGCTCAACATCCACCCGGCGCTTTTGCCGAGCTTTCCCGGAGCGCATGGCGGCGCGGACGCGCTCGCCTACGGCGTCAAGCTCACGGGCTGCAGCGTGCATTTTGTGGAGGAGGAGATGGACGCCGGCCCCCTCATCATCCAGGCGGCCGTGCCGGTCAACGCCGGCGAGCCGCTGGAAACGCTCATGCCCCGCATCCACGCCCTGGAGCACCGCATCTATCCCCAGGCCCTGCAATGGCTGGCAGAGGGCCGTATCCGCCGCGAGGGCCGGCAGGTATATCTTGCGCCCGGGGGCGCCAGGCCCCAGCGCCCGGACGGCGACTGGCTCGTCTGGCCCCCGCTGGAGGAGGGGTTTTAAATGCTATTTGATTGTATGTAATAATTAAATTTCTACTTATATCTCAATATTTCAATATATTTGCCGTTCAACGAATTTTTCTAATTCTTCATTATTAATAATATTTAGTAGTGGAAACTTTTTAAAATTATTTATTTTATTTAATAGCTTGGAATTATTAAATTT
>CAMWVJ010000255.1 GCA_947177645.1 uncultured Desulfovibrio sp. | reverse complement strand
GGTGGGCGGCCGCGACGACCTCGCCCTTGTCGCCAACCAGGTGGTCCCCTACGAAGGCCAGAAGTGGGCGGCGCTCGTTGTCGGCACCTACTATGTGGACAAGGACGCGACCTTCGTCAATGTGCGCCTCGTGCGGGCCTCCGACGGCCTTGTGCTGCGCACGGGCGAGCTCGTGCTCGTCAACACGCCCGTGGTGCTGCGCATGGGCAAGAGCGACCCGCCGGCCGTGCCCGTGGCGGCCTCCGCGCCTTCCCAGCCCGCGGGCCCGCGCATCAGTGGCGGCCTGTACGGGCAGCTCCCGGCGCCGGCCGACACGCTGAAAAGCGGCACCGTGAGGATCATCCAGGGCAAATGATGAGAAACCTCCACCACGAAACCCGGGAAGCCCCCATGCGAAAGCTCCTGCCGGCCCTGCTCGCGGCGCTCCTCGCGCTCACCGCCCCCCTCGCGGGCTGCGGCGCGCACGACAACCGCATCGAGCGCGGGCCCAATATCAGTTGGGACTATGTGGAACAGGGCCGCGAATACCGCGACCAGGGCCGTTTTGAACTCGCCAGGCAAAGTTATGCCCTGGCCCTTTCCACCTGCCGCAACGATGCGGACCTTGCCATCATCAAACGTGAACTCGCCAGTGTGGAACTCGAGATCCGCACCATGCGCTGAGGTATGCCATGCCCCGCCTCGTTCTCATCATCCTCGTTCTCGCCGTCCTGCTCTTCCCGCTGGCCGCGGCGGCCGGCAATGTGCCCCGCGCCGGCGAGGACATCGCCGAACAGCTCGACGAGCAGCTCATGATGCGCTACGCCGGCACAAGCCCGGACATGAGCAAGAAGGAGCTGCGCGCGCTCGCGCGCTCGCGCATCCTCATCATGGGCACCACCCCTGCCAATATCAACAACCTTGAGCAGGCCAACCCGCTCGCCCGCCAGATGCTGGAAGAAGTCTCCAGCGACCTCGTGGACATGGGCTACCGTTACGAGGAGCTGCGCCGGGGCAAGGATATCCGCTTTGACAAGCGCACCGGCGAATTCATCCTCACCCGCGACGTGCGCAAGCTCGCCAGCAAGTCCGGCGTGGGCCAGGCCATCCTCGCCGGCACCTATGTGGTGAGCGGCCAGCAGGTGCGCTTCACCATGAGCCTCATTTCCGTGGCTACCAACGAGGTCATCGCCAAGGCCATGGGCACCGTGCCCATCACGCCCGACCTCGTTCCGCTGCTGCAGGAGAACATGCCCGCGGGCAGCGGCCTCAAGCCCAGCGTGTACACGCGCCTCCAATAGGCGCCCCGCCCGCTTGTCTCCCGCCGGCGCATGGACTACCATGCGCCAGCGGCGTTTAAAGGCCGGGGTGGGCCAGCGCGCCGCCCTTCCACCTCGTTGCGGGTGCCTGATGGCGAAGATCCTTGTTATCCAGGCCGCGCGCTTTGGCGACCTCGTCCAGAGCAAACGGCTCCTCCTCAGCCTTGCGGCGCAAGGCGCGGTGCATCTTGCCGTGGACGCCGGCCTCGCCGAACTTGCGCGGCTGCTCTATCCCGGCGTTTCTGTCCATCCCTTCGCCTTTCACGGCCATGACGAAGCCAGGGCTATCACGGAAAATCTCCCGGCCATGGCGGATCTCTGCGCGCTCGCGCCCGATCTCGTCTATAACTGCAACTTTTCCCGCCTCACGGGAGCCCTCTGCCGCCTGTTTGCCCCGGAGACGGTCATCGGCTACCGGCCGGCGCCTGTCTCTGACGGGGGGCTCCTGCGCTCGCCATGGGCGCGCTTGGCCTTCCAGTTGAGCCGGCGCCGGCGCATCTCGCCCCTGAACCTCGTGGACTTCTGGGCATGGTTCGCGCCAGCGCCCATGGCGCCCGGGCTCGTCAACCCCGAGGCGCGGCCCGGGGGACGGGGCCTCGGCGTGGCTCTGGCCGGCCGCGAGGCGCGCCGCTCCCTCCCGGTGCCCGTGCTCGCCGAGGTGGTGAAGACGCTGGCCGGCCTGCTCGGGAACCCCCGTATCGTCCTTTTGGGGAGCGCCCGCGAAAGACCGGCCGCGCACAAGCTCCTGCGGGAGCTGCCCCCCCGCGCGGCGTCGAAAGTGGAGGATCTCTCCGGCAAAACGGACTGGCCGGCCCTGGTGGAGGCCGTCAGCGGGCTCGATGCCCTCGTCACGCCGGATACGGGCCTCATGCACCTCGCCGCCCACCTCGGGGTGCCGGTGCTGGCCTTTTTTCTCTCCTCCGCATGGGCGCACGAGACCGGCCCCTATGGCCTCGGCCATACCGTCTGGCAGGCGGCACCGGCGTGCGCGCCCTGCCTCGAATCCGCGTCCTGCCCCCATAACGTGGCCTGCCTTGAGGTTTTCCGGGACGGGGGCTTCGCCCGCCAGCTCGCGCGGGTCTTCAGCGCGGGCGGCGCAGCCGTGCCGGACGGCCTGGAGCTGCCCGCGGGCCTGCAATGCTGGCACAGCGGACTCGACGGGCTGGGCGCCTGCCTGCGCCTTGCGGGCGGGGAAGATCCCGATGCTTTCCTGCGCGAGGGCGCCCGCGCCGTGCTCGCTGACTGGCTCGGCCTTGCGCCCGGCGCCGTGGAGGCCCCAAACCCCGCAAACCCGGCGCAAAGCGGCGAATTGCGGCGCCTGCACGAAGCCCTCTTGCCCGACCCCGAATGGATGCTGCCGCAAGGGAGGTACGCATGACAGCCCAGGCCCTGCGCATTCTTGTGGTCCTGCCCATGTACGGCGGCTCGCTCCCCATTGGCCGCTATTGCGCCCGCGCCCTCACGGACCTTGGCCATACGGTGCGCGTTTTCGAGGCCCCGGCGCTCTACCCGGCCTTCACGGGCCTTCAAAAGCTCGACCTCACGCCGGCCCGCAAAGGCCCACTGGAAGCGGCCTTCTTGCAGGTGGTGGCCCAGGCTATCTGGGCCCAGGCCGAGGAGCTGGCGCCGCAGCTCGTGCTCGCGCTGGCACAGGCCCCCATGAGCCGCAACCTGCTCCAGCGCTTCCGCCGCGCGGGCGTGCGCACGGCCATGTGGTTCGTGGAGGATTACCGCCTCTTCACCTATTGGCAGACCTACGCGCCCCTCTATGCCTTCTTCGCGGTCATCCAGCAGGAGCCCTTCCTTGCCGAGCTCGCGGCCATCGGCCAGCCGCACGCGCTCTACCTGCCGCTGGCGGCGCTGCCGGAGTTCCACAAGCCGCTTGCCCTGAGCCCGGCCGAACAGCGGGAATACGGCTCGGACATCGCCTTCCTCGGCGCGGGCT
>CAMWVJ010000254.1 GCA_947177645.1 uncultured Desulfovibrio sp. | reverse complement strand
CGGAGGCGGCGATGGCGGCGATGCTGACAGAGCCGTCGGCAGGGTTGCGGTAGGCCGCGGCGGCGCGGTCGGTCAGCGAGCGGAGCAGGCGGCGGCTCTCGTCGATATGCGCCATGGCGCGGTTGATCGCCGCGTCGGCATCAACTCCGGCTGCCTCGCGAAGCGCGGGGAGCACCTGGTTGCGCAGGCGGTTGCGCAGAAAATCCGTGGAGGCGTTGGATGAGTCGGTCACATAGCCGAGGCCGCGGTCGGCGAGATAGCCGAGGATCTCGGCGCGGCTTGCCCGGAGCAGCGGGCGGATTATGGCGCCATTTTTCGGCAGCATCCCTTTCAGTCCCTCCGGCCCGGAGGAGCGGAGCAGATTGAGGAAGAAGGTTTCGGTCTGGTCCTCGCGGTGATGGGCCACGGCTATGGCCTGCGCCGAATGTTTCCGCGCCAGGGCGGCAAACCATTCGTAGCGCAGCCGGCGGCAGCCCTCCTCGAGCCCGTAGCCGCGGGTGCGGCAATATTCGCGGGTGTCAAACTCCGTTGCCTCCCAGCCGGTGCGGAGCCGCAGCGCCGTCAGCAGCGCATGGCGGCGGTCGCGCTCGCTCTCCTCGCCCCGGAGCCTGAAATTGCAGTGGGCGGCGATGCAGTTATAGCCCAGGGCGGTGAGTGCGGCAAGGAGCGCCACGGAATCGGCACCGCCGCTCAGCCCCGCGATCACCGGCCCCCCGCCGGGGCGCAGTAGCGAGTGCGATGCGATGAAATCGCTGACCTTTTTCTCAAACGGATGCATGGTTCGGGTGTGATCTGAACGGTGCCCTGCGGCACATTTAAGGGCAAATATAGCAATTTTTATGATATAGGAGGATTGTTTTGCTCGTTTTTACGAAAAAGTGTCTTATCTTTGTTCTCATGCTTGACTCGACGGCCGATTGGCTCGCGCGGGTGGCCGACACGGTGTGTGGCTACCCCTTGTTTGTTGTCCTCATCGGGGGCGGCCTGTTTCTGTTTGTCTATTCGGGAGCGGTGTCGCTCAGGCGGCTGCCGCGCGCCATCGCGGAGCTGCGGCGCCGCGAGGATTGCGGCCGCGGCCAGATCTCGTCGGCCCAGGCGCTGGCGGGAGTGGTGAGTGCCACAGTCGGGATGGGAAATATCGCCGGTGTGGCGATAGCGCTCGTCATGGGCGGCCCGGGGGCGATCTTCTGGATGTGGGTGAGCGCCCTGGTCGGGATGTGCACGAAATATCATGAAGGGGTGCTTGCCATCAAATATCGCGGCGCCACGGGCGCGGGAGATCCCGCCGGAGGCACGATGCACATTATCGACCGTGCCTTGGGGCCGCGGTGGCACTGGCTCGCCGTTTCCTTCGCCGTGGCGGGCATGTTCGGCACGCTCTGCATCATGAATGCCAATCAGCTCACCGAGGCCGTGGCCTCGCTCGTGAGCCCCGGCGAGGTGGCCCTGGAGCTGCGCTTCGCCATCGGGCTGGCCATAGCGGCGGTGGTGTCGATGGTGGTGCTCGGCGGCATCAGGCGCATCGCGCGCGTGGCCACATGGCTCGTGCCTTTCATGGTGGGCGGCTATTTCCTTATGGTGGCATATATCATTCTGATCAACATAGCCGCCGTGCCCGAGGCGTTTGCATCGATTTTCCGCGAGGCGTTCTCGCTGCGGGCCGGATGGGGCGCGCTGGCGGGGATAGCGATCATAGGCGCGCGCCGCGCCGCGCTGGTCAATGACGCGGGAGTGGGCACGGCTTCGATCATGCACGGCGAGTCGCGCAACGACCACCCCGTGCGCGAGGGCCTTATCGCCATGCTCGGTCCGGCCATAGACTCCGGCTTCGTGTGCACGCTGACGGCCCTCGCCATCCTCCTGGGCACGGATCTCGCCGCCGTCGACGGCGCCCGCGGCCTCTCGCTGGCAATGCAGGCGTTCGGAAGCCAGATCCCCGGCGGGGAATATCTGCTGATGGTGATCGTGGCCTGCTTCGCGATATCATCAATGTTCAGCTACTCATTCTACGGCACCCGCTGTGCATCCTACATCTTCGGCGAGCGCCGCGGACGGCTCTACACCTATGTGTTCATAGCCACCCTCGTGGTGTTTGCCGTCATTCCCGTCACGGCGGCAGTGAGCCTCTGCGACCTGTTTTACGCCCTGATGGTGTTCCCCACAATGTTTACCCTGCTGTGTCTTTGCCGCCATGTGAAGGCGGAAACACGCAGCTATTTCTCTAAAAAATCATGACCCCGGAAGAAAAACTCCAGCTCGAAGAAAAGGTTGTGGAGATGCTCCGCACCGTGTTTGACCCCGAAATCCCCGTTGACATCTACAGCCTCGGCCTCGTCTATAAGATCGACCTCGACGACGACGCCAACCTGCATATCGACATGACCCTCACAGCCCCCAACTGCCCCGCAGCCGACTTCATCGTCGAGGACGCCCGGATGAAGCTCGAGAGCATTCAGGGAATCAAGAGCGTCGACGTGCGCATCGTCTACGAGCCCGAATGGACCAAGGACATGATGAGCGAAGAAGCAAAGCTTGACTTAGGATTCCTGTGAGCCGCCAAGGTCTGACATATTTCGCCTCCGACATGCACCTCGGCGCCGGCTATATAGCCGACCCGCGCGCCCATGAGCAGCGCATTGTCAGATGGCTGCGCACCGTCGTGCTCCCCGATGCGGCAAAGCTCTATCTGCTCGGCGACGTGATGGACTATTGGTGGGAATACCGCACCGTGGTCCCCCGCGGATTCGTGCGCTTCCTCGGCGCACTGGCCGAAGTGGCCGACGCCGGAGTGGAAATCACATGGCTCAAAGGCAACCACGACATCTGGATACGCGATTACCTCCCCCGCGAAATAGGCATAAGGATCGTCGACGGCATCCTGCACGAAACCATAGGCGGCAAGCACTTCCTGATGGAGCACGGCGACGGCGTGGGTCATCTCCCCGAAAGCTTCAGACTGCTCCGCCGGCTGTTTCGCAACCCCCTGGCCCAGAAGCTCTATGGCGCCATCCATCCCCGGTGGACGATCGGGCTCGCCCACGCATGGTCATCACACAGCCGACGCAAAGGCGGCTACATGCGCGACGCCGCCCGGGGCGACTCCACCGTCCTCGCCCCCCTGCGGCAGTTTGCCCTCGCCCATGAAGCCCGGCATCCCGGCCAGGTGGATTATTACGTGTTCGGCCACGTACACCGCACAGCCGACGAGCAGCTCCCCGGCGGCGCCCGCATGATCGTGCTCGGCGACTGGCTCACCC
>CAMWVJ010000253.1 GCA_947177645.1 uncultured Desulfovibrio sp. | reverse complement strand
GCGCCACAGCGTGTCGGTCTATAGGCACGAGCTGGACAGGATGCAGGCGCAGGGTCGAATCGAAACGAAGTTCGGCTTTCTCCCCGTGCTGTCCGGCGGAGCGGGCTACAGCGAAAAAACCGGGCTCGATGTCACGCTGGAGGAGGGGCTGCCGGTGGATGACCTGCTATTTTGAATAGTTAGAAAAATATTTTATTTACAAACTAATTTACTGAAAGTTTCTGTTGACATAGGGAGGAGGATGCCCTAAGACAAGGGCGTCCGCCCCGAGGATTTGTTATACCGTTTTTATAGAATTATTTATATCTATTTTTTATTAACTTGGGGCCGTGGATTGCAACAGTAACTTAGTCTGTAAGCGCCGCAACACGGGGCGCGGGGGCTGCTGCCACAGCAGCGGCCTCCGCAGGCCAGCATGGCGCGGGAAGAAGACGGGCTTGCCATGGAAAGCCCGTGCCCGGCGGCTGTCCCTGTTTTTCGGTGTTGAGACCCTTGGCCGCAGCATCGGCGGCCTGCGACCCGTCATCAGGGAGGCTCCATGAAAGGAGTCAGACTTTATGTTGAAGGGCCCTATGCGCTCTTCACCCGACCAGAAGGCAAAGCGGAACGCATTTCGTATGAAGTGCCGACCCCGTCTGCGGCCCGCGGCATCCTGGAGGCCATCCACTGGAAGCCGGCGATCGCCTGGAGCGTCGACAAGATCCATGTGCTGAAGCCCATCATCTTTGACAGCATCCGGCGCAACGAGGTGGCCCAGAAAGGCCCCACGGCCTCCACCATCAAGAGCGCGGCCAAAAGCGGCGCGCCGCTGTCGCTCACCATTGAGGGCAAGATGCGTCAGCAGCGGGCCTCGCTCGTGCTGCGCGACGTGGCCTATGTCATCGAGGCCCATTTTGAGCTCACGGACAAGGCCGGCGCGGAGGACAACGAGGGCAAGCACAGCGACATCTTCCGGCGCCGGGCGCGCAACGGCGAGTGCTTCCAGCAGCCCTGCCTCGGCTGCCGGGAGTTCCCGGCGTACTTCTCCCTGCTGGAAGAGGGGGCCGAGCTGCCCCGTTCGGCACTGGCGGACGACGCGCCGCGCGACCTCGGCCTCATGCTCTATGACATCGACTTCGCCCACGACATGCAGCCCATGTTCTACCGGCCGCGGCTGGAAGGGGGCGTCATCGACGTGGCCAAAGCCCGGGAGGAGAGCCTATGTCGTCTTATCTGAGCGATCTTTGCCGCTTCTACGACCGCCTCTCCGCCAACCCCGACTCGGGCATGCCCCCGGAAGGCATGACGGCCGAGCAGATCTCCTTTGCCCTCGTCATCGCCCCCGACGGCAGCCTCGTGCGCGTGGAGGACCTGCGCGACAGCAAGGGCAAGCCCCGGCGCCGCTTCGTGCCCGCCGCCGTCAAAAGGGCCGTCAATATCGCGCCCAACTTCCTGTGGGACAATACGGGCTATGTGCTCGGCGTGGACGGCAAGGGCAAGCCCGGCCGCACGGCCAAAACCTTCGCGGCCTTCCGTGAGCTGCACGAAGGCCTGCTCGGCACGAGTGAAAGCCCGCATGCCCGGGCGCTGCTGGCCTTTCTCCGCCAGTGGACGCCGGAGCAGTTCGCCGCGCTGGAGCTGCGCGAGGCTCTGCTCGACAGCAATGTGGTCTTCAGGCTGGACGGGGAGGCGGGCTTCCTGCACGAGGCCCCGGAGCTTCGGGAAATATGGGCCAAAGCCCTTGCGGGCGACGGGGAGGAAGTAGGCCAGGAAGGCATCTGCCTCGTCACGGGAAAGCCCGCCACCATCGCGCGCATCCATCCCTCCATCAAGGGCGTGGCGGGCGCGCAAAGCTCGGGCGCGGCGCTCGTCTCCTTCAACTGCCCTTCGTTCACCTCCTACGGCAAGGAGCAGAGCGCCAATGCCCCGGTCTCGGAAAGCGCGGCCCGGGCCTATACCTCGGCCCTGAACTACCTCCTGCAGCGCGGGAACAGGCAGGCCGTGCGCATCGGCGACACCAGCATGGTCTTCTGGGCGGACAGGGCCACGCCGCTTGAAAAGGCGGTCACCGGCTTCTTTGACCTCGAGCCCCCGGCCGGGGACGACTCCGGGCCGGAGGAATTGCAGGACAGGGAGCAGGTCGACCGCATCAGGGGCATCCTGCGCGCCCTGCGCAAGGGCGAATCGCTCAACCAGGCGGACAGGGAGCTGGATGGCGGCACGCGCTTCTTCGTGCTGGGCCTGGCGCCCAATGCCTCGCGCCTCAGCGTGCGCTTCTGGCTCACGGCCACCCTCGAGGTGCTGCTGCGCCATGTGGCCCGCTGGTACGCGGACCTGGAGATCGAGCGCCAGTTCCCGGATTCCGAGCCGGAATTCCCGCCGCTCTGGCTGCTCCTCGTGCGCGGGCTGGCCGCCCAGGGCAAGGCGGAGAACGTGCCGCCGGAACTGGCCGGCCAACTGGCCCGCTGCCTCATCGGGGGCGGCCGCTTTCCTGACAACGTGTTTGCCGCGCTGCTCCAGCGCATCCATGCCGACAAAAAGGTGGACTATTTCCGGGCCGCGCTCATCAAGGCCTATCTTTGCCGCAACTATCCCAAGGAGGAGGGTATCCCCATGCACACGCTGAACGAGGACGAGCAAAATATCGGCTACCGGCTGGGCCGGGCCTTCGCCCTGCTGGAAAAAACGCAGAAGGACGCTCTGGGACGCGATATTAACGCCTCCTTGCGCGAACGCTATATCGGCGCAGCCTCGGCTACACCGCGGCTGGTCTTCCCCGTGCTGTTGCGTCTCACCCAGCATCATGTGACCAAGGCTTCCAAGATGCCCCGGCTCGCCGGTTATGATGTGTTCTTCACGCGGCTTATGGGTGAGATTCTCGGCGACGTGACGGACTTCCCCGCAACGCTCACCCTGGCAGACCAGGGGCGCTTCATGATCGGCTATTATCACCAGACGAATGCTCTGTACCGAAAGAAGGACGCTGACGCGGCGCCGGATGAGGCCGCGGCTGGGAATGACGAATAATGCAGAAACGCAAGGAGGAATATCCCATGAGTACCGAAACCAAGACCCCGCTCAACAACCGCTATGATTTCGTCCTGTTCTTTGACGTGGAAAACGGCAATCCCAACGGCGACCCGGATGCGGGCAACATGCCGCGCATCGACCCCGAAACCGGGCACGGCATCGTCACCGATGTCTGCCTCAAGCGCAAGGTGCGCAACTTTGTGGAGCTTGCCAAGGAAGGCGAGACCGGCTTCCGCATCTATGTGCAGGAA
>CAMWVJ010000252.1 GCA_947177645.1 uncultured Desulfovibrio sp. | reverse complement strand
GGCTTGCGCCCTGAAAAGAATTGAAGGATACTGCGGGGCCAACGCAAAGGGAGTGCAACATGCCTGACATCAAGAAAGTGGTCCTTGCCTATTCCGGGGGGCTCGACACCTCCGTCATCCTCAAATGGCTCATCGTCACCTACGGGTGCGAGGTCATCACCGTCACCGCAGACCTCGGCCAGCCTGAAGACCTCGCCGGCGTGGAGGAAAAGGCCCTGCGCACCGGCGCCTCCAAGGCCTATGTGCTCGACCTGCGCGAGGAGCTGGCGCGGGATTTCATCTTCCCCATGAACCGGGCGGCCGCGCGCTATGAAAACCGCTACATGCTCGGCACCTCCATCGCCCGGCCCTGCATCACCAAGGCGCTCATCGAGGTGGCCCGCGCCGAGGGCGCGGACGCCATCGCCCACGGCGCCACCGGCAAGGGGAATGACCAGGTGCGCTTCGAGTTCGCCGCCAAGGCCCTGGCGCCGGAGATACGGGTCATCGCGCCCTGGCGCGAGTGGGATCTCATGTCGCGCACGGCGCTCAACGCCTTCGCCGAAAAGCACGGCATCCCCATTTCCAAAGGGGCCAAGCGCTACAGCATGGACGCCAACATGCTGCACACGAGCTTCGAGGGCAGCGAGTTGGAAGACCCGGGCAACGCGCCGCATGAATCCTGCCACGAGCGCTGCGTGCCCGTGGAGGAGGCGCCGGACACGCCCGAGATCATCGAGGTGGGCTTCGAGCGCGGCAACCCGGTCTCGGTCAACGGCGTGCGCCTGTCGCCCTACGAGATCATCCGCACCCTCGCCGAAATTGCCGGCCGCAACGGCATCGGCCGCGACGACATGGTGGAAAACCGCTATGTGGGCATGAAGTGCCGCGGCGTGTATGAAAATCCGGCCGGCACCCTGCTCTTCGCGCTGCACCGCGACCTCGAGGGCATCTGCATGGACCGCGAAATGCTCGCCATCCGCGACATGCTGGCCGTGCCCTACTCTCACGCGGTCTACAACGGCTACTGGTTCTCGCCCGAGCGCGAGGCCATGCAGGCCTTTTTCGACAAGTCGCAGGAAAATGTCACCGGCGTGGTGCGCGCCAAGCTCTACAAGGGCGGCGTGTGGCCGCTGGCCCCCACCTCGCCCACCTCGCTCTTCTCCGAAGCCCTGGCCCCCTTCGAGGGCGGCAACTACGACCACAAGGACGCGCCCGGCTTCATCCGCCTCAACGGCCTGCGCCTCGGCCTTTTCGCCGCCGTGCGCGACCGCGCGGGCAAGTAGGGGAAAGGATGGCAGCGCACACCAACAGCACCTGGGGCGGCCGCTTCAGCGCCGGGCCGGCCGAGGCCGTGGCCGCCTATACGGATTCCGAGCGCTATGACCGCGCCCTCTGGCGGCAGGACATCCGCGCCTCCAAGGCGCATGCCCGCATGCTCGGGCGCCAGGGCGTGCTCACCGGGGAGGAGGCGGCCCGCATCGTGGAGGGGCTGGACAAGGTGGCGGAGGAGATCAGCTCCGGCGCCTTTGTCTGGCGCCCCGAGCTGGAAGACGTGCACATGAACATCGAGGCCCGACTCACCGAGCTCATCGGCGAGGCGGGCAAGAAGCTGCACACCGGGAGGAGCCGCAACGACCAGGTGGCCCTCACTTTCCGCCTCTTCGTGGCCGACGCGCTGGAGGAAGGGCGCACCGGCCGCGTGGCCCTGTGCGGGGCGCTCACGCGGCGCGCCCGAGAGCACAGGGACGACATCCTGCCCGGCTGCACGCACCTTCAGCCGGCGCAGCCCGTGAGCCTTGCGCAGCATCTGCTCGCCTATGCCTGGATGTTCAGGCGCGACGCCGGGCGGCTGGACGATACCCTCAGGCGCGTGCGCGTCTCCCCCTTGGGCGCGGCGGCGCTCGCCGGGACGACCTATCCGCTCGACCCGGCCGCCGTGGCCGAGGAGGTGGGCTTCGCCGGCATCCTCGCCAATTCCATGGACGCGGTCTCCGACCGGGACTTCGTGCTCGAGGCGCTGTTTGACGCGGCCACCATCATGATGCACCTCTCGCGCCTCTGCGAGGAGATCGTGCTCTGGGCGAACCCGGCCTTCGGCTTCGTGCGCCTGCCCGACGCCTTTTCCACGGGCTCGTCCATCATGCCGCAAAAGAAAAACCCGGACGTGGCCGAGCTCATGCGCGGCAAGACCGGCCGCGTGTACGGCGCGCTCATGGGCATGCTCACGGTCATGAAGGGCCTGCCGCTCGCCTATAACCGCGACATGCAGGAAGACAAGGAGGGCTTTCTCGATACCGACGCCACGGTGTCGGCCTCGCTCTCCATCATGGCCGCCATGCTGGGCGAGCTCGAGTTCCGCGGCGAACGCATGCGCGAGGCCTGCAAGGCCGGCTTTATCAACGCCACGGAGCTTGCCGACTATCTCGTGGCCAAGGGGCTGCCCTTCCGCGAGGCGCACCACGTCACCGGCCAGGCCGTGGCGGCCGCCGAGCGCGAAAACAAGGGCCTCGAGGACCTGACCCTGCCCGAGCTCGAGGCGCTTTCGCCGCGCATCGGCAATGATGTGTATGAAGTGCTCCAGTGCGCTGCCGCCGTGAGCCGCCGCGAGACGCCGGGCGGCACGGGGCCGCGCTCGGTGGCGCGCCAGCTGGAGGACATGGGCCGCTGGCTCGGGGCCTGCGGCGCCGAGGCTGGCCGCTGATGGAGTACCCGGCGCCGGAGGCCACTGAAGGCTGCGCCGCTTCGGGCGCCTTCTGGCCCGAATGGCTGGAGGCCGCCCGCGTGGACGACAGCATGGCCGGGAGAGCCTATGAAGCCACGCCGGCCCGCTTTCGCGCCGCCCTCAAGACCGGCCTCGCGCTCGCGCATTTCCACTTTGGCGAAAGCCTGAGCCGCCGGGAGGAAAGCGCGTGCAACGGGCGCCAGGGCTTTCGGCGGGGCGCCCTGTGGGAGCCTGCGCCGTGGGCGCTTATCGTGTTTTCGCCGGCCTATGCGGCCGCGGCGAGGCTCACGGCAGCCTGCGTGGCGGCGCGGCTCGCCGGCGTGGCGCAGGTGGGGGCAATCTGCCTTGGTGGCGAACCCCAGGCGGGCGCCCTGGTGAGCCTCGAACTCAGCGGCGTGGAAGATATGTTCCAGCTTGAGGGCGCCCGCTTCCTCGCCCTCATGGACGAACTGGCGGCGCGCCCCAATGCGCGGGCGCCGCGCCGCGTTGTGCTGCTGCATGCGGGCGAGCTGGACGCGGTGGCGGAGCACATCCGCGCCCGGAACATCCCCTGCTTTGAGG